>DASSUE010000071.1:0-3393 GCA_035707305.1 Gemmatimonadales bacterium | reverse complement strand
CGACACTGACGACCGCACCGGTGCGGTGGTGGGCGAGGCGGTGGAGACGGCGGACGTTGACCCGAATGCTGTCCGCGCGGCGCTGGCGGCTGGAGTCGGCTCGCAGCAGCAACGCCCGCCCGCCTATTCGGCCAAGCTGGTGGGCGGAGTCCGGAGCTATCGGCGTGCGCGTCGCGGTGAGACCGTCGAGCTGCCCGAGGTGGCGATCACGGTGTACCGAGCCGAGCTCATTGCCCTCGAGACGAACATCGTCGCGTTCCGCGTCACCGTGAGCTCGGGCACGTATGTCCGCGCGCTGGCCCGCGATCTCGGTGAACGGCTGGGCGTCGGCGCGCACCTCGTCGAGCTGCGGCGCGAAGCCATCGGCGGCCTCACGGTCGGGCAGGCAGTACCGCTGGCGGACGTCAGCGCGGACACGGCGATCCTGCCGCTGGCCCAGGTGCTCGAGCATCTCCCGCGGCTGGTGCTGACCGACGAAGAGGCGGCCGGAGTGCGGCACGGGCGGGCGCTCCCTGCCCGCCGGCCGACGGGATCGGCGGCCGGGCCGCACGTAGCCCTGATGGTGGATCGCGCGGTGGTGGCCATCGCCGTCGAGGAGGGGGACTCGCTCAAGCCCATCGTCGTGCTGGAGTCCGCGTGACGAAGCATCCCCTCTTCTGCGCGCCTGCGCCCCTGCCGATTGGATCGAACGGCACCGTGGTGACCGTTGGCTCGTTCGACGGTGTGCATCTCGGCCACCAGGCGGTGCTGGCGGAGGTGGCACGCCGCGCACGCACCGCCGGTCGGGCCAGCGTGCTGGTGACCTTCGAGCCCCATCCGCTCGCCGTGATCAACCCGCAGGCGGCGCCGCCACTGCTCACCACCGGACCGGAGCGGCGGGAAATCCTGGCACTGACCCCGATCGACTACGCGTTGTTCCTGCGGTTCGATCGCGCGCTGGCCCGGCTGTCGCCCGAGGAGTTCGTCCACGACGTGCTGCTGGCCTGCTGCGGGATGCAGGATCTGGTCTTCGGGTACGACCACGGCTTCGGCCGGAACCGAAGCGGCGACGTCGAAACCTTGCGGCGGCTGGGCGCCGAGCTGGGGTTCGCGGTCGATGCCGTCCCGGCGGCGGACGTCGAAGGCGAGCCCGTCTCGAGCGGACGCATTCGTCGGGCGGTCGCCGGCGGTGACCTCCGCACTGCGGCCCGATTGCTGGGGCGGCCATATACCCTGTCGGCGCGGGTGATTGCCGGCGAGCGACGCGGTCGGGGGCTCGGCGTCCCGACCATCAATCTCGGTGACATTCCCGCCGAGAAGCTGCTGCCGCCCGACGGAGTGTACGCCGTGTGGGTCGAATGGCGGGGTGGGCGGGCCGGCGGAATGATGAATCAGGGCCCCCGGCCCACCTTCGGCGAAGGCAGCCGGGTGCTGGAGGCGCATCTATTCGGCTTCGAGGGCGACCTCTACGGCGAATGGGTGCGACTCGAATGGGTGGAACGGCTGCGCGACGTTCGGCGGTTCGCGGGCGTCGAACAGTTGCAGGAGCAGTTGGGGCGCGACCGCGCCCGGGCCGAGGCGATCCTCGCCGGCGGCCAAACCGACCTCAGCCGCGTGGCCCACGCGTGAACGGCCAGAGCCGACGATGCTTGCTTCGATCCGAAACCGCTTGATCGTCATCGGCCTGCTGGTGGCAGGCTCGATCTTCGCCCTCATTCCGCGCAACGTGACGACGCGGGTACGGAACGAGCAGGGTGTCATGGTGGACCGCACCGAAAAGCGGGTGCCGATCAAGTACGGCCTCGACCTTCAGGGCGGGATGCATTTGGCCCTCGAGTTGGATCAGTCGCGCCAGGTGTCGTCCGATCCGGCGCGCGACCTCAAGCTCGCCGAAACGGTGTTGCGCAAGCGGATCGATGAATTCGGTGTGAGCGAGCCGCTGATCCAGCTCGGCGACGGCCGCATCGTGGTAGAGCTGCCCGGGATCGACGAGCCGGCCCGCGCCAAGCAGATCGTGCAGCGGAGCGCGTTCCTCGAATTCAAGATCACCGACGAGACCGGCGCGCTGGAAAAGGCGCTGCCCGCCATGGACCGGGCGCTCCGGGGATTGGGCGTGTCGGCGGTGGACAGTGCCGCGCCGGCCCGCCCGTCGGCCGTCGAGCAGCTTCTGGGCGGCGACACGGCGGGCACGAAGGACACGACTAAGCGTGCAGCCGGGACCGACTCGGCGTCGAAGGATACGGCAGCGGCGGCTCCGGTTGATCGCGGCACCGGGGTTCTCGCCTCACTGATTCAGCCAGGGGAGGGAATACCCGGCGAATACCTGGTTCCCGAGACCGCATTCCCCCGGGTGGACAGCTTGATCAACCTGCCGGCGGTGCAGCGTCTGCTCCCGCGGGGTTTGGTGCTCCGGTGGTCCGCAGCGCCCACCAGCGTCGGGGTGCAGTCGTACCGCCATCTGTACGTGCTCCAGGAGCGCAGCATCGTGACCGGGGCGAATCTGGTCGACGCACAGGCGCAGCTCGATCAGGTCACCAACGCGCCGATCGTCACCTTTCGGCTCGATCGGCAGGGTGGGCGCAAGTTCGGCGATGAGACCGCGCGCCACGTCGGCGACTTCATGGCCATCATCCTCGACGGGCGGGTGCAGGGACGCCCGCCGGTCATTCAGAGCCGGATCGGCCAGAATGGGCAGATCACTCTGGGTGGCAAGTCGCTCCAGGAGGCGCAGGACCTGGCGCTCACGCTGAAGGCGGGCGCACTGCCGATCCCGCTGAAGATCGTCGAGGAGCGTCAGGTCGGCGCGAGCCTGGGACAGGATTCGATCCGGTCGGGCATCATCGCCGGCATCAT
Source organism: Gemmatimonadales bacterium (assembly GCA_035707305.1). Lineage (GTDB taxonomy): Bacteria > Gemmatimonadota > Gemmatimonadetes > Gemmatimonadales > GWC2-71-9 > DASQPE01. Next base: position 561 of record DASSUE010000071.1, on the reverse strand, counting down.
CGGGACGCTGTTCGTCGTCATCGTGATTACGACCTACTACCGCATCGCGGGCGTGCTCGCGGTCCTGGCGCTCATGCTGTACGTGCTCTTTACCCTGGGCGGCCTGGCGACGCTGGATGCGACCCTGACGCTGCCGGGGCTCGCGGGGCTGGTCCTGTCGATCGGCATCGCGGTAGACGCGAACGTGCTCATCTTCGAGCGAATACGGGAAGAGCTGGCGGCGGGCAAGACGGTGCCGCTCGCCGTGGAAGAGGGCTTCCGGCACGCGATGTCGGCCATCATCGATTCCAACGTCACGACGATGCTGACCGGCCTGTTCCTGTTCCAGTTCGGCACCGGCCCCGTGCGCGGCTTTGCCGTCACCCTCATCCTCGGCATCATCGCGTCGATGGTTACGGCGGTGTTCGTGACCCGCACCCTGTTCATGCTGTGGCTCCAGCGCAAGCCGGCCATGGCGACGCTGAGCATCTGACCATGAGACTCTTCGCGAACGCCAACTACGATTTCATCGGCCGTCGCCGGCTGGGATACCTCATCAGCGCGGCGCTCATCGTGCCCGGG
>DASSUE010000070.1:0-5441 GCA_035707305.1 Gemmatimonadales bacterium | reverse complement strand
ATGCAGCTGCTCGGTCGAAAACGGGAGATGCCGTGAGGAGCCGCCGTGGACCCCGAAAGCCAGGCCGACGAGGACGAGACAGACGGGGAGGAGGCGCGGCCAGGCGGGTGAGCGGAGCCACCGGCGGGCAATGCCGAGCTCCACCAGGCCGGCAATCATGGCGACCATCCCGCCGAGCTTGTGCTGCACGACATGGCCGGCGCGCGCGTATCGAATCCAGTCGCCGATCCACCGTCCCGGATCGTCCGGCGCCAGCGTTCGCAGATAGGCGCCCCACTCCATGTTGCTGTATGTCCGGCTCTGGGACTCGGCCGGGATGAACAGCACGACGCCTATGGCAATGGCGAGCACGGGCCAGGCGGAGCGCGCAACCTCCGAGCGCCTCGCTTCGGCCAGCATCGCGAGGAGACCCATCAGGGCGAGAGCGGCGCCGAACAGCAGGTGCGTTCGTTCGGTATGCGTCATCCTGGCTCTCCTCTGACCGGCCGACCCTCGCCCTGGGCGTGCCACCAGCGCCAGGTGAAGAAGGCGAGCAGCACGCCTGCGAGCGCATCGAGCACAAAGTGCTCCTTCAGCGTGAGCGTGCCGACAGTGATGAGGAGCGCGGTCGACATGGCGGCCAGTCGCCATCCGGGTGACAGGACGACTGTCGCGAGCATCGCCGCGGTCAGCGTTGCGAAGGCGACGTGCATCGACGGCAGGTTCGCATACGGCAGCACGAGACCCGAGCTGTGGTAGAACTCCTGGAGCGGCGCCGGAGACGCCGGCCAAGGCGCGCGGGCGGGGATGAGAAGCTGGACGCCAGCGCCGACCAGCAGCATGCCGCTGTAGGCGACGATGGCTCGTCGAAACGCCGGCTCCGACATCCGAAGCAGTGCAACAGCTCCGGCGAAAGGCACGAACAAGTAGACCAGCCAGTAGAGCGGCCAGGTAAAGGGCAGATGAGGGATCGCAACGTCCATCGGGGTGGAGAGATTCCAGAGCGCGTGTTCCGGCCGCCCGGCGTTGACGCGAGTTACCGCGAGGTAGGCCAGAAGATGAAGGAGGGCGACGACCGCCATGGCGGTCAGCCGGGGTGCCACGCTCCACGTGCCGGTCCGAGGCATTGCGGCGGTTCCGTTCTAATGATGAATGGTCTGAGTGTCTTCCCGTCAAGGCATTCGCGCAAGGCCATGGGGGCCGATATTGATGAACGAGCGGCCGCACGCTAGCGTCCACCATGCGACCCGCACGACAAACTCAGGTGACCCCGGTCCGGACGCGGGGGGACCACCGCGCCTTCTGGACGCTCCCGTACGAGATCTACCGGGATGTTCCTGCCTGGGCGGCGCCGCTCCGGCGCGACGAGCGCGATCGCTGGGATCCCGCATGCAACCCAACTCTGCAGACCCGGCAGGTGTGGCGCTTTGTGGCCTGGTGTGGCCGCCGGGCTGTGGGTCGGATTGCTGCCGTGCTCGACCCGGAGCTCGCGGCTCGCTGGGCCCCCGATACCGGGCTGTTCGGATTCTTCGAGTCGGTTGACGAACCGGAGGTCTCGGCCAGTCTGTTCCATGCGGCGGAGATCACGCTGCGTGCGCAGGGAGTGCGCCGGATGCTCGGTCCCGTCAACCTGAGCTTTCACGATGAGATGGGGTTGCTGGTGGACGGGTTCGACCACGCACCAGCCTTCCTGACTCCCTTTAATCCTCCGTACTACACCCACCTAGTCGAGCGGCAAGGCTACCGTCCCAGCTTCGATCAGCACGCCTATCGCTGGATCGCCGGCGGGACTTCACCCCCAGTCGTGGAGCGCGCTCTCCAGCGAGCCGCACGGGCCGGCGTTGTGATTCGGGGACTGCATCGGGAGCAGTGGATGGCCGAGTTGCACGTAGTGCACACCCTGTACAACGAGGCGTTCAAGGAACTCTGGGGGTTCGTGCCGATCGGGTGGCATGACTTTCGAGCGCGGGCCGAGGGGTTCAAGTCGTTCTATCGCCCCGAGCTGATCCAGATCGCCGAGCTGGACGGCCGCGCGGTCGGGTTCGCCCTGGCGCTCCCCGATTTGGGCCCGATCCTCGCCCGGATTCGTGGCCGGCTGTGGCCCTTCGGATCGGCGTACCTGGCCTTTGGTATCAGGAGGCTGCACCAGGCGCGCTGCATGCTGCTCGGGGTCTTACCGGCGTTCACTGGTCGAGGCATCGCCGTGGCGCTGGTCGCGCGGCTTATCGCGGCCGCTCGCGACCTCGGCTTTACCGCCGGCGAGCTCTCATTGGTCCACCAAGACAACCACCCGACCAGGCGTCTGATCGAGACCATGGGCGGCACCGCGGTCAGGACCTACCGAGTCTACGAGAAGACGCTGAGTTGATCGCCGCCGGAGCCCGGAGCCCCCCGGTCGCCGAGTGCCAGCGGCTCTCATTAAGAGCCGGGCACTCGCTCGTTACCGGCGCGAGCACCGTCTTCCGCGTTACGGACCTCGTCTGCCTCTCTCGAAGAGTGCACCGGGGAGAGACGGGCGCTCCGCCGGTGCCACCCGCACTCGCGCATCGACAATCGTCACGCCGGACGGATGCACCAGGATCGGGTTCAGATCCACCTCTGCGATCTGCGGCAGCTCCTCGACCATCGCGCTGACCCGCAGGAGCGCGTCCACCAGGGCCGGTACGTCGTGCATCGGCCCGCCTCGGTATCCGGTGAGCAGGGGATAGGTCTTGAGCTCGCGGATCATCTCCTCGGCATCGGAGGCCGCGATCGGAGTCAGTCGGACCGACACGTCCTTCAACAGCTCCACCAGCACACCGCCGGCACCGCATGCCAAGACGGGGCCAAACTGCGGGTCGTGCACCACGCCTACGAGCATCTCCACACCGGGAGGCGCCATCCTCTGGACTTGGAAGGCGCTGGGCATCCTCCCAGCCTGCTGCAGCAGCTCCGTCATGCGCCGGCCCGCAGCCGGCACCTCGCCCATCCGCAGGTTCAACTGCACCGCGCCTGCCTCGGTCTTGTGCACCAGGCCGGCCGCGATGGCCTTGAGCGCCACGAGCCCGCCGAGTTCCTCGGCTGCACGCGCGGCATCCTCCGCGGTCGGCACAATGCGTTGGTCGAGCACCGGCAGCCCATAGCAGGCGAGGAGCCTCCAGACCTCCTCGGGGCCGAGCCACGGATCGCCGCGCCCCAGCGCCGCAGCCACGATCGCGGCGGCCTCATCCCGTCGCACGTCTTCAAACCGGGCCGGCAGTGAAAGGGATCGCGTGAGCCATTCACCGTACCAGGCGACCCGAGCGAGGGCGATCGCCGCATCCTCCGGGAACGCGTAGGACGGAATGCGCAGATCCGCCGCTCGGAGCTCCTCGGGCACTCCGCGGGACTGCATGAACACGGCGACCACCGGCTTTTCCCGGCCCAGCGACCGCACCCCCTCCAGAAGCGCGCGGGCGACGTCCTCCGGTCGGGTGACGAGAGGTGGAATGAAGATGACGACGAGCGCGTCGACGTTGGGATCCCGCGCTACGATCCGGATCGCGTCCCTGTAATGCTCGGGTGTAGCGGAGGCGATCATGTCCACCGGGTTGCCTACGCTCGCCTCTTTGGGCAGCAAGTCTCGGAGAGCCGCCTGGGTCGACTCGGCGAGCGAATGGATCTCGAGTCCTTCGGCGACACAGGCATCGGCGCAGAGTATCCCCGGTCCGCCGGCGTTGGTGAGGATCGCTACTCGGCGTCCCTTGGGAGGCGGCTGGTTCGCGAGCAGCGAAGCGACGTCGAACATCTCTTCCAGCCGGTCGGTACGGATCACGCCGGACTGCCGGAAGAGGGAGTCCACCGTGACGTCCGCGGCTGCGAGCAGCGCGCCGGTATGCGAGCCGATGGCACGGCTCCCTGCCGGCGAGCGGCCGCTCTTCACCGCTACGATCGGCTTCACGCGTCCAACGCGCCGCGCGATCCGGGAGAATTTCCGGGGATTCCCGAAGGACTCCAGGTAGAGCAGGATGACGTCCGTGTTCGGGTCCTGCGCCCAGTAGCGAATCAGGTCGTTGCCGGAGATGTCTGCCTTGTTCCCGACCGAGGCGAAGCTTGACAAGCCCATGCCGAGGCTGCCGGCGTAGTCCATGATCGCGAGGCCGAGCGCACCGCTCTGCGACATGAACGCCGTCCGTCCCTGAGGTGGTGGTGCGGGTGCGAAGGTGGCGTTGAGCCGGACCTCGGGGTCGGTATTGAGGATACCCATGCAGTTCGGGCCGATCAGGCGCATGCCGGCCGCGCGGGCGGTGTCCACCAGCGCCTGTTGCTTCGCGCGCCCTTCCGGCCCGGTCTCGGCGAACCCCGCAGAGAGCACGACGAGCGCCCGCACCCGCTTGCGCCCGCAGGCCTGGACCACCTCCGGTATCCGCCCCGCGGGAACCACCACCACGGCCAGGTCCACCGGCCCGGGGATGTCCTCCACGCTCGGGTAGGCGACCACGTCCTGCACCACGGGCGCGGCGGGGTTCACGGGAAAGACCAGCCCTTGGAACTGGTAGCTCACGAGGTTGTGAAACACTTCGCCAGCGATGGTGCCTCGCTGGCGCGACGCGCCCACGACGGCGACCGAATGAGGGCGAAAGAAGCCGCGGACCGCGTTGACGGCGGCCGTCCACTCGCGCTGCTCGAAGTGGTCGAGCGCCTGCTCGGTCAATCCGGTCGGAAACTCGACGAGGATCTCGTCCGGCGCGGCATGGACCTCAACGGGGAATCCGGAATCCCGAAATACGGCCACCATCTCGTGATTCCGGGGAAGCACGGTCGCCTCGAAGACTCGGATGCCCCGAGAACCGGCGACCTGGGCCAATTCCCCCAGCAGGATCGTGCCCAACCCCTGATGCTGATACGCGTCCGCGATTGCGAACGCGACTTCCGCACGATCGGGGCCGGTCACCACATACATCGCGTGGCCGATGATGGGCTGGTCCGGCCCCCTCATGGCGATCAGCCCCAGGCCTTGTTCCTTGTCTTCCCTCGCCAGCCGTCCTGCCACCTGGCGCAGGAAGTAGTCGCTCATCCCTCCGCCGAATCTGAGAGCGCGGGAAGGCTCCGAGAGATCACGGAGAAATTCGAGGAAGCACGGCTCATCCCGCGCTCGGATTGACCGCACCCGCACCGTCGAGCCGTCTCGCAGGACGACGTCGGCCTCGTAATCCTCATGGGAACCCGCGAGCGGACTCTCGCCGGGCTCCCCGCTGGAGGGTCGGCCCGTCCCTGGCCGAGAGACCGCGGCGCCACTGGTATCGTCAGCGGCACCCACGATGCCCTCCCAGAACGAGCGCCACGACGATCATCGGCTCACGGGCACGCCGACGCACCTGGGCGGTCAGTCCCGCTCGCTGGCCGCGGCCAGGGTGACCTCGTAGCCCGGCTGCGTTCGCCTGGGTGCGGCAATCAGCGGCCCTCCGCCCGGCCACATCGTCACCATTCCACCGAAGGCCAAT
>DASSUE010000069.1:0-6025 GCA_035707305.1 Gemmatimonadales bacterium | reverse complement strand
GCCGTAGACGAGGCTTCGTTCGCCCGGCTTCACCAGATCGTTGGTGAGCAGGCCTTGCAGGCAGGTCAGCGCGCCGGGACCCTCGACCCAGAACACCGCCGGCTCCCCGCGCACCACGGCCGCCCCGTGACGCAGCCGCTCCAGGCGGTCGGGGTCGTAGGCGAGTTCGGGGAGGGACATGGACGGAGTATAGATGGCCGGATGGCCGGATGGCAGGACGGCCGGATGGCCAGTGAGCTGAAAGCACTCCGAGATAGCCGAAAGCATCCAGCCCTCTGGCCCTCTGGTCATCCGGCCATCTAGTACATCCCCGCCTCCGCGTACGAGCGATCTAGCAGCTCCACCGGGTGCAGCACCGGGATCGCCATTCTCATGGCTCGGAGACCGGCGCCGATCTGCATCACGCAGCCGGGATTCCCGGTGGCGACTGCATCGAGTGCCAGTGCCGCAGCCCGGAAGGTCCGGATCTTGTCGGCAAGCACCCGCTGGGAGAGCGCGGGTTGCACCAGCGAGTAGATCCCGGCACTTCCGCAACAGCGGTCGCTGCCGGGCAGCAAACGGAGGCGCAACCCGGGAATCGCGTTCAGGACCGCCAGCGGTGCAGCGTGCACGCGCTGCGCGTGCTGCAGATGGCAGGGGGCATCATACGCGACCGTCAGGTCGAGCGTCGTGCCCGGGCGTGGCCCTCGTTCGGCGAGTAGCTCGCTCACATCTCGTACCTTCGCTCCGAGCCGCGCCGCATCCTCGGTGCCGAGAAGGTGGCCGTAGTCCTTGAGCAACGCGCCGCAGCCCGCGCTGTTCACCACGACATAGTCGGCCGCGTCCGCCAGCGCCGCGACGTTCCGCGCTGCGAGCGCGCGGGCCGTGGCGCGATCGCCGGCGTGCTCGTGCAACGCGCCGCAACAGACCTGTCGCTTCACGTCGACCACCTCGTAGCCGTTGGCTTCGAGCGTGCGTCGCGTGGCGTCATGCACATGCCCGAAGAGGGTGTCCATGATGCAGCCGCGGAACAGGGCGACGGATGGCAGATGGCCGGGTGGCCGGATGGCCGGGGGGATTCGCGAGTGTCTCTGATGGTTGCCAGCATCACTGGCCATCCGGCCACCCGGCCATCTGGCCATCCCGCTCGCCGCCAACATCCCCATGCCGAACCCGAGCCGGCCCGCCCCCGCTAGCGCCCTCGGGATGCCGGTGGCTCGGAGCCCGCGTGCGAGCGTGAACAGCGGGCGCCAGGCTGCTTCCCGCGCGAAGACTCCGAGCAGGACGCGCGCGACGAGCGGGAGCTGCCGTGCGCGGTAGAGCCGATCGCGCGCGGCCTCGAGTCCGCGGCCATAGCCCACGCCCGACGGGCAGGCCGGTTCGCAACCGCGGCAGCCGAGGCATGCGTCGAGATGCTCGATCAAAGCCGGATCGTCCGCCGGCAGCTCGCCACGCTCGAGGGCGCGCATGAGCACGATCCGGCCCCTAGGGCTGTCCGCTTCGTCGCCGGTGGCGAGGTAGGTGGGGCAGGCCGGCAAACAGAACCCGCAATGCACACAAGGGTCGAGCGCCGCGAAATCCCCGGCGGCATCCAGCCTCATACTCGTGCCCGTACTCGTACTCGTACCTGTACTAGTCACTCGTCACCCTCGCCGCTCTCCAGCGCCACGGCAAGCCGATGGCCAGGATCGAACGTCTTGCGGAGCCGACCGACCAGCTGGCCAACGCCTTCTCGATAAGCACCGAAATGCCCGATCACCCGGCGCACGGCCCAGGGTGCGCGTTCGAGCGTGAGTGGAATCTCCCGGGAGGCGAGCGCCCGCCGGAGCGCGCGGACTCGATCGGGGTCGGCATCGCCGGTCCAGCGAAGCCCACCGCTGGCAGGCCCCGCCGCGCTCAATCCCTCGCCGAGCTCCTTGGCGATGAGATCGAGGACTTCGTCGATGCCGGGACCAAGCACCCCGAGCCGGATCGTCATCGGGCCGCTGGTGGCGCCGCGCGCGACCAGTCCCCAGAGCGCCCCGGCGCGATCGGTCGGCAGCTCATTCCAGTCGCCCCCCGCCATCCCGATGATCTGCTCGATCTCCGCCCGCACCGCATCGGTGAGCCCGGTGAGCCGAAGCGCCAGCACCCATTCCGGCTCCGCGGCCAGCGCGGGAGACAAGAGTTCCATCGCCGCCGGCGTGAGACCGGCCTCGTCCAACTCGCGCGCGGCCAGGGTGAGCGGGTCGCGCGGGCCGCGTCGCACCAGCGTCACGTCGGCTTCGGGGAGCGCGCGAAGCCGCAGGTGCAGCTCGGTGATGATCCCGAAGGCACCGAATCCGCCGACGTGCAGCTTTGCGAGGTCGAAGCCGGCCACGTTCTTCACCACCCGGCCGCCCGCACGAACGATGCGGCCGTCGCCGGTCACGACCGTGCATCCGAGCACGTGGTCCCGCACCGGTCCAAAGCCTTCGCGCAGTGGGCCGGCCGTGGCGGTGGCCGCAACCGATCCGATGCTTCGCTCGCGGCGGCCGGGAGGATCCACGGCGAGCCACATGCGGTGCTCGGCCAGCGTCCGGCGCACGGCGTCCATCGTCGCGCCAGCCTGCACTGTGGCGACGAGATCGGCGGCCCCCACCGACACCACGGCGTCGAGCGCGCGGGTGCTGACGGCGAGATCCGCGGGGGCGTCGGGTGTGAGCCAGGTGGCGCGCCCCTCGACCCGAATGGTCCAGCCCTCGTCGTGTGCCAGTCGGCACACCAGCGCCAGCGTCTCGGCCGAGTCCGGCGTCACCCTCGGCAGGTTGTCGCTATCGCGGTCGACGTTGGAGGGACCGAGCAGCGCCCGCAGCCGCGCAAAGATCACATCGCCCCCACACAGGCCGACCCCGCCGCCCGCCATTCGCGGCAGGCGCGGGTCGGCACCACCTTGCCGGGATTCGACCGTTCGGCCGGGTCGAAGACCCGCCGGACCGCTTGCATCGCGCCGAGCGACTCGGCGTCGAAGATCCACGGCATGTAGTGCATCTTGTCGTTGCCGACGCCGTGCTCACCGGTGATGCTTCCCCCCGCTGCCACGCACACGGCCATGATCTCGGCGCTGGCCTCCTTTACCCGGGCAGCGAGGTCGGCGTCTCGGCGGTCGAAGCTGATGTTCGGGTGGAGGTTGCCGTCGCCCGCGTGGAACACGTTGCTGATGGAAAGGCGGTGGCGATCGCGGATTTCTCCAATCCGATCGAGGATGTCGGGCAGCGTGGACCGGGGCACGACAGCATCCTGCACCGCGAGGTCCGGCGCGATCCGCCCCATCGCGCCGAACGCCTTCTTTCGGCCCTGCCAGAGTCGCATACGGTCGGCCGGGGCCGAGGCGCTCAGCACCGAGCCCGCACCGTGGGAGTGGAGAAGGCGTTCGACCGCGGCGCTCTCCGCCTCTACCTGCGCGGGCTGGCCATCCACTTCGACCAGGAGCACCGCGGCGGCGTCCGTGGGGTAGCCGGCCGCGTAGATCGACGCTTCGACCGCGGCGACGCAGGCCTGATCCATCATCTCGAGCGCCGCGGGTACGATGCCCGCGGCGATCACCGCGCTCACGGCTTCACTCGCCGCGCGCACGCTCGAGAACGCCGCCAGGAGTGTTCGCACCGCGGGCGGGATCGGCTCCAGCCGCACCGTGATCTCCAGCGCGATGCCGAACATCCCCTCGCTCCCAACGAACAGCCCTACCAGGTCGGGTCCCCACGGGTCGCCGTGGGGCGAGCCAAGCGTGGCGCTGGTGCCGTCGGGAAGGACGACCTCGAGCCGGACGATGTGGTTCGTCGTGACGCCGTACTTGAGGCAATGGGGACCACCGGCGTTTTCGGCCACGTTGCCGCCCACGGTGCAGGCGGCCTGACTCGAGGGATCCGGAACGTAGTGGAGGCCGTGAGGAGCCACCGCCTCGCTCAGCCTGGCATTCACGACGCCGGGCTCGACCACCGCCCGCCGCCGCCGCGGGTCCACCCGCAGGACCCGGTTGAGGCGGGTGAGCGCGATCAGCACCGCGTCGGGATCGGCGAGGGCGCCCCCGGATAGCCCGGTTCCCGCGCCGCGAGCCACGAAGGGCACTCCCAGCACGTGGAGAAGTCGGACCACCTCGACGACCTCGCGTCGGCTCCCCGGCACGACCACGGCGCCCGGCACCGACGAGTGGGTGGGTAGTCCGTCCATGGTGTAGGTGGTGAGCTCGGCGCGGCGGTGACGAACCCAGCGGGGCCCGACGATCCGGCCCAACGCCTCGAGCAACGATGAGTTCACAGATCCGACGGCAGCACGGTGTGCGCCCCGCCCTTACCGTTGCCATGCGCGCGCCGGTGGACGTGCAGGGCCGATTCGAGGTGAGCCGTGAGCCCAGGCAGCATGCGCAGCAACTGGGTCACGCGGTCCCGGGTGGAGCGAGTGGCCAGCAGCGCCTGCTTGGTGGCGGGATCACACTCCACCGCCGCGGCCACCGCGAACGAAAGGGCCAGGGGAGGTCCGGGAAGCGACGGTTCCTCCGGCTCGGTGTCGTTCAAGAGACGGAGCACCCGCAGATACTCGGTGAACCGCTCCCGCAGCTCGCGCACGGCTTCACCCGGAGGCAGCGTGCCGGCGTCGTCCTCGAACTCGTCCACCAGGCCGACGTAGTACGGCTCCGGCGCGGCGTAGACATCACGCAGGACGAACCTCGGGCCGCCGGCCACCAGAATGTTCGACCGTCCATCCGGCAGCTGCTCGTTCGCCTTCACCTCGGCGACGCAGCCGGCGGCTCCCAGATCGGGCGACTCGCTGGCCCGGCCCGCGGGCATGATCCCGAACCGCCGGGAGCCCTTGAGGCAGTCGGCCAGCAGCTGACGGTAGCGGGGCTCGAAGATGTGGAGCGGGAGCGCGGTACCAGGGAAGAGCACCACGTTCAGGGGAAACAAGGGCAGCCGGTAGGGGGGCATGGTTGGAAGATAGTGATAACCGCAGGTACAGGTACGCGTATGAGTACGAGGTAAACGAGTAAAGGGCTCCGAAAACCGGAGCCCCTGGTCGTGCCACTCGTACTCGGTCGTCGTACTGGTGTTACGCCGCCACCCACTGCTTCAAGCATTTCACGTCCGGCGAGTCGCGCAGCTTCTCGAACGCGCGCTCACGAATCTGGCGGATGCGCTCGCGGGTCACCCCGAGGAGTGCGCCGATCTTCTCCAGGGTCAGTGCCTCGGATCCTTCCTCGAGGCCGTAATACAGCGACAGGATCTTCCGCTCGCGAGGCGTGAGATGCCGCTCGAACAGACGGTCGATGAACTCGCGCCGAAGCCGGGTGTCGGTCTGTTCCTCGATGTCCCCCGTGCCGGTTCCCGCCACCCGCTCCCCGAAGGTGCTGGAGCCGCGATCGCTGCGCTCCACCGGCGCGTCCAGCGAGACCTCGGTACCGGTCATGCGGCGAGCGGTGCGGATGTTCTCCACCGTGTCACCCAGCGCCATGGCCACCTCGTCGTCGGTGGGCTCCCGGCCGAGCTCCTGGGCCAGGAACGCCTGCGCGCGGGTCATACGGATGAGAGCGGAGTTCTGATTGAGGGGGATGCGAACGCTGCGGGTCTGTTCGGCGAGGGCCTTCAGCACGGCTTGGCGGACCCACCACACGGCATAGGAGATGAACTTGACGCCGTGGTCGGGGTCGAACTTTCGAACCGCCTTGAGTAACCCCTCGTTCCCGATCGCCACCAGCTCCGACAGCTCGAGTCCGTGCCCCTGATACTTCTTCACGTACGAGATCACAAAGCGGAGATTTGCGGTCACCAGCCGCTCGGCGGCCGTCTGATCGCCCGCCTGCGCCCGGCGCGCAAGGCGCTTCTCCTCGTCGGGGTCGGTGATCATCGGGAGCTTTTGGATGTCGAGAAGATACTGATCGAAGGCGCTGGATGGTGCTGCGCGGAACAGTGGACGCGGATTCCCCTGACGGACAGCACGCATAGCGGGCACCCCAGCGAGAGTTGAACCGAACGTCTGTTGTGGGAAGCGTCGGGAACGACTTTGTAAGCCGTTGCGGCGCTTGAATATAGGA
>DASSUE010000068.1:0-3513 GCA_035707305.1 Gemmatimonadales bacterium | reverse complement strand
CTGGACATCAACGACTCCCGCCCGCAGACCATGGACGCGCTGACGAAGCTCGATCTTCCCGCCGGCGTGGACGTCGAGATCAAGGTCGAGTAGAGCGATGACCACAGGATTGATCGGACGCAAGCTGGGCATGACCCGCTTATTCGTGGATGACGGGAGCGCCGTGCCCGTCACCGTGATCGAGGCGGGGCCCTGTCGCGTGGTGCAGGTGCGCGAAGGCGGCGTGGTCCAGCTCGGCTGGGGCGCGCGCAAGGCCCAGCGCGCCACCCGGGCCGAGCTCGGTCACGCCAAGGCCGCCGGTCTCGAGGCCGCCCCGCGCGTACTGCGCGTCTTCCCGGTCAACGGGGACGCGCCCGCCGCGGGAGCCGAGATCAAGGTGGACATCTTCCAGCCCGGCGAACTGGTGAAAGTCACTGGCACCACCAAGGGTCGGGGCTTTCAGGGCGTGGTCCATCGCCATGGGTTCGCCGGCGGTCCCGCCACGCACGGCAACACCCGTCACCGGAAACCCGGCTCGATCAGCCCGGGCACCGACCCGTCGCGCGTGATCAAAGGCAAGCGGATGCCTGGCCATCATGGGGCGGCCCGCCATACCGAGCTCGGACTCCGGGTCGTGAAGGTGGACGCGGAGCGGAACCTCCTGTTCGTGCGCGGGGCCATCCCCGGCGCGCGCAACGGCATCGTGACGGTCGCGAAGCAGAAGGGCCCGAGCCGCCATGATTGAGGCCCCGCACTATTCGGCCGCCGGCGCCCGGCGCGATTCGCCGTTCGCGCTCCCGGCCGACGTGTTCGACGGCACGGTGAACGAGCCGGTGCTGCACACCGCGGTGCGTGCGTACCTGAACAACCAGCGACAGGGCACGCACCAGACCAAGACCCGCAGCGTCGTGTCGGGCGGCAACCAGAAGCCCTGGAAGCAAAAGGGCACCGGCCGGGCGCGGCAGGGCAGCACCCGGGCGCCGCACTGGCGCGGCGGCGGCACCGTGTTCGGGCCGCAGCCGCGGGACTACACCACCGACGTGCCCCGCAAGGTGCGGCAGCTCGCCCGCCGCTCGGCGCTGAACGCCCGCGCGAGAGAGACCGGGCTGCACGTGGTCGAGCGGTTCAGCTTCGCCGCACCCAAGACGGGCGACCTCGCGGCGCTGCTCGGCAAGCTGGGAATCGATGGGCGCAAGGTTTTGGTGCTCACCGCGGTGCACAACCCGAACGTGTACCTGAGCGGCCGCAACATTCCGAACGTCGAAGTGATGCGGTATGCCGACGCGTCGGCCTACCACATCCTCTGGTCGGATGCGCTCGTGGTCGAGGAAGGCGCGCTCACGGGCGTGATCCCCGAACCGGTGGACGAGCCGGAGGCCGCCGCCCCGCCGAACGCTCCGAAGCGCGCAAAGGCGGCAACGACCAAGACCGCCAGGAAGGCCAAGGCGGCGGCGCGCAAGCCGGGCAAGAAGGCGGCCACCAAGAAGAGCGCCAAGCCACCGGCCAAGAAGCCGGCGGCCCGCAAGAAGAAGGGAGACTGATCGGTGCCGTCCCTGCATCAGACAATCGTGCGGCCGGTGGTGACCGAGAAGAGCTCGGCTGCCTTTCAAACCGGCCAGGTCTACACGTTCGAAGTGCATCCCGAGGCCACTAAGCATCAGATTCGCGCGGCGCTCGAGTCCCTGTTCGACGTGAAGGTGGGTGACGTCCGCACGATGCAGATGCGCCGGCACGAGGTCGTGCGCGGGCGGACCCGCGGCACCACCGCACGGTGGAAGAAGGCGATCGTCACGCTTATCTCGGGGACGATCCCCGTGTTCGAGGGCTGAGATGAGCATTCGTCAGTTCCGGCCCATGACGGCCGGCACGCGGTTCCGGTCGGTCTCGGGCTTCGACGAGATCACGCGGGACGTTCCGGAGAAGTCGCTGCTCGAGCCGCGTAAGGGGTCGGGCGGGCGGAACAACCAGGGGCACGTCACCATGCGGTACAAGGGCGGCGGGCACAAGCGGATGTACCGCAAGATCGACTTCAAGCGGAACAAGTTCGGCATCCCGGCCCGGGTGGCGGAGATCGAATACGACCCCAACCGCAGTGCGCGGATCGCGCTGCTGATCTACGCCGACGGCGAGAAACGGTACATCCTGCATCCCAAAGGTCTGAGCCAGGGCGACCACGTCGTGTCGGGTCCAGGCGCCGACATCCGGACCGGCAACGCCGTGCCGCTGGGCGAGATCCCGCTCGGCACCATGGTACACAACGTCGAGCTCAAGATCGGCAAGGGCGGGCAGATGGCGCGGACCGCCGGATCGAGCGCGCAGGTCGTGGCGCGCGAGGGCGACTACGTGACGCTGCGGCTTCGCTCGACCGAGATGCGGATGGTGCACGCGCGCTGCCTCGCGACCATCGGCGAAGTGGGGAACGCCGAGCATGAGCTCCTGTCGGTGGGCAAGGCGGGCAAGAACCGGTGGCTGGGCAAGCGCTCGCGGGTCCGCGGCGTGGCCAAGAACCCGGTCGATCACCCGCTCGGCGGCGGTGAGGGAAAGAGCTCCGGTGGTCGGCCGCCGGCATCGCCCTGGGGCAAGCCGGAAGGCCGCAAGACCCGGCATCACAAGAAGGCGTCCAGCAAGCACATCGTGCGCGGGCGCAAGCGCGGGAAGGCGACGCAATAATGGCGCGAAGCGTAAAGAAGGGACCGTTCGTCCAGGAGGCCCTGGCCAAGAAGGTGGGCCACCTGAACCAGCGCAACGAGAAACGGGTGGTGAAGACCTGGAGCCGCGCGAGCACGATTCTGCCCGAGTTCGTGGGCCACACGTTCGCGGTGCACAACGGGAACAAGTTCGTGCCGGTGTACGTGACCGAGAACATGGTCGGCCACAAGCTCGGCGAGTTCGCGCCCACGCGGCTCTTCCGCGGTCACAGCGGGAAGTTGGTGGCGGACAAGAAGGCGAAGCCGGAGTAGTCCGATGCCAGGTCAAGCGATCCAGCGGATGGTGCGGCAGTCGCCCCGCAAGATGCGGCTCGTGGTCGACCTCATTCGCGGCAAGGACGTGAACGAGGCGTACGCGATCCTCAAGTTCAACAAGAAGCTGGCGGCCAAGCAGATCGAGAAGACGCTCCGCTCCGCCGTGGCCAATGCCGAACAGCAGGCGCTCCGGGACAACACAGCGTTCGATCCCGACGCGCTCGTCATCACCCGCGCCACCGTGGACATGGGGCAGCCGCTCAAGCGGTTCACCGCCGCCGCGCAGGGCCGCGCGACCCCCATCCGCAAGCGCACCAGCCACGTGACGATCCACGTCGCGGCGAAGGAGACCGACTGATGGGCCAGAAGACGCATCCGACGGGGTTCCGGTTGGGCATCGTCCAGCCGTGGCGGTCCCGGTGGTTCGCCATCAAGGACATGCCGGCCCTCCTGAAGGAGGACGAGCTCATCCGGAAGTACCTGAAGACGCGGCTCGGCCACGCGGCCATCGCGCGGATCGACATCGACCGCCGCCCGGGCAAGGTGACGATCACGGTGCACACCGGCCGGC
>DASSUE010000067.1:0-3548 GCA_035707305.1 Gemmatimonadales bacterium | reverse complement strand
CGGAACCTCCTCCCCGGCCCGTGCCACACCGTCTGCTCCTCCCCCGCTTACCGACCGCCGCTCACGACTCGCAAGCGACATGCGCGGGTCGAACGCGCACGTAGGAGACGTATGATTCCCTTTACCCGCCACAACGGCCGGGTCGCGGCACTCCCACGGGTCAACGTGGATACCGACCAGATCATCCCGAAGCAGTTTCTCCGGCGAATCGAGCGCACCGGCTTCGGACCGCACCTGTTCCACGATTGGCGGTACCGGCCCGACGGCTCCCCGGACCCAGGGTTCGAATTGAACCACTCCAAGGCGTCGGGAGCCACGATTCTCGTGGCCGGCGACAATTTCGGATGCGGCTCGTCGCGTGAGCATGCGGCCTGGGCGTTGGGCGAATACGGATTCCGTGCGATCGTCGCGCCGTCGTTCGCGGATATCTTTTTCAGCAACTGCTGTCAGAATGGCATCTTGCCGGTTCGGCTGGACCGCGCGGCGGTGGCCGAGCTCGTCCGTCGGTACGATGCGGCGGATGGCTATCAGCTGACCGTGGATCTCGAAGCCCAGTTGGTCGAAGACTGTGACGGTTTCCGAGCCGGCTTCGCGATGGACCGGTATCGGCGAGAGATGCTGCTACGGGGACTCGACGAGATCGGGGGCACGTTGCTGCAGGAAGGGCGCATCGCAGCCTTCGAGCAGGCGGCAGCCGGCGGAGGCCATCGCACGCGGGGAGGTGCCGTATGAGCCAATTCACCATCGCAGTCCTGCCCGGCGACGGAATCGGGCCTGAAGTCACGGCCGAGGCGGTGCGGGCACTTCGCACGGCCGGCGAGGTGTGCGGTCACAGCTTCACGCTTGCCGAGCATCCCATCGGAGCGCGGGCGTATCGCGAGCAAGGCGAGCCGTTCCCCGAGGTAACCCGTGACGCCGTCGCGGCCGCCGACGCAGTGCTCCTCGGCGCAGTGGGCGATCCTTCGATGGAGAAGGCGCCCCGCCGCCACCGGCCGGAGGCCGGACTGCTCGCGCTCCGGAAGCTGCTCCGTGCCTACGCCAACCTGCGACCGGTCGCCGTGCATCCGGCGCTTAGGCATGCGTCGCCGCTCCGTCCGGAGCGGCTCGATGGAGTGGACGTGCTCATCGTGCGCGAGCTCACCGGCGGCATCTACTACGGGGAGCCGCGGTGGAAGAGCACGACGGAGGCGGGAAACACGCTCCGCTACAGCGTGCAGGAAGTGGAGCGGGTGGCGCGGGTGGCCTTCGAAGCGGCGTCGGCCCGCCGCAAGCGGGTGCTGTCGGTCGACAAGGCGAACGTGCTGGAGGTCTCGCAGCTCTGGCGTGAGACCGTAACTCGCGTGGCGGCAGACTATCCCGACGTGACCCTCGAGCACTTATACGTGGACTTCGCGGCGATGCGGCTGGTGAGCAACCCGGCGGCCATCGACGTGCTGGTGACGGAGAACCTCTTCGGCGACATCCTCAGCGACGAGGCCGCTGTGCTCGCCGGGTCGATCGGCCTGCTACCGTCCGCGTCACTGGGTGACGGCCCCGGACTGTTCGAGCCGGTGCACGGCTCCGCGCCCGATATTGCCGGCAAAGGGATCGCGAACCCCATCGGCGCCATCGCATCGGCCGCGCTGCTCCTGCGCCACGGGCTGGACCTGCCGGACCCGGCCGATCTGATCGATGCGGCCGTCACCGCCGCGCTCGATGCGGGCTGGCGGACCCGCGATCTGGCCCAGCCTGGCGAGCGCAGTGCGACCTGCCGGGAGCTAGGCGACGAGATCGTGCAGTTGATCCGTCAGCGCGCCGGTCAACCCGAGCCCGCCAGGACCTGACCCCGAGCGCGGCTTCGCGCCCACTCATCCACTCACGGCGTCACCACCCGTTCACGGCCGTCCTTGTTCACCACCCGCATACTGCTGCCGCGCGCGTTGGCGAGCAGGTGAATGCCCGGCTCGGTCGCGTCGTTCGCCAGCAGGAGTCCCGATCCCTCCTGATCCGCTCCCAGTTTCACGCGAATCGTTCCCCGCTGATCGAGCAGTCGAAGCACGACCCCGCCCCCCCGGCTCGACGTTGAGTCGGGCGCGAAGCTGCCCGCGGTCGTCCATCAGCTCCAGAACGCGGCCGCGAAGCACAGGGGTGGGTGTCTGGGCGGTGGCGAACCCGCCCTGCAGCAGGAGCGGGACCAGAAGACCGCAGCTGAGGGCGGTAACAGCCGCGGCGACGCGCGCATTGCTCATGAATCCCTCCGATCGTCCTCTCACGTCACAGCCACCGCAGCATCCGCGAATGGATGAACCCCCAAGCGACCATCACCAGCAGGAACGCGACCACGGCGATGAACCCGTAAGTGGATTCGCTCGCGGGAACGATGCGGGCGAAGTTCATCCCGTAGATGCTAGCGACGAAGTTGGGCACCATGATGATGACCGTGATCGCGGTCAGCCGCTGCATGATGTGGCCCAGGCGGTTGAAGGCGGTGAACACGTGCACGTCGAGCGCGGCGCTCAGGAGGTCGCGGTAGGTATCCAGCTCGGCCAGCACGTGCACGGCATGGTCCTGCACGTCGGCGAAGTACGGCTTGAGGCTGTCGGGTACGGTGCGTTCCCGGCGGAGCACCTCGGCGAGCACGTGGGTGGTCGGCTGTAGCAGGCGAGGCACGCGGAGCAGCTCCTTGCGGAGCCGGAACAGCTCCGCCGCTGCGCCGGGCGCGGCCGTGAAGATCGCCTCCTCGATTCCTTCCATCCGCTCGCGCACCACATCCTGTACCATGAAGTACCCGTCCACCAGGCTCTCGAACAGGGCATAGCCGAGGCAGGCGATCCCGTGAGCCTGGTGCCCCTCGTGGTGCTCCCAGCGACGGCGCGCCTCCGCGAGGAGGGCAAGGACCGGGGCCGGCCGCCGGTGGATGGTCACCAGATAATTCTCTCCCCAGAACAGGTTCAGCTCGTGCGCACGGATCATGTGGCCGGACGCTTCGGCCGCGTAGACGACGATGAAATGGTACGAGGCGTAGGCGGCGCAGCGGGGCCGCTCGTGCGGCTTGGTCACCTCCTCGAGCGCGAGCTCGTGAAATCCGAAGGTGCGCCGCAGCAGCGCGACATCGGCCGACTCGGGATCACTGATGTCGAGCCACAGCTGGTTGCGGCGATCGGCCAGCAGCTCGTCGAGCCGGACGACTTCGACCTCGGCCGGCGCCGTGGCGTCGGGCGCGTCCACCACCAGACGCATGCTTCCCATCATGCCTCCTCTGTGGTCCGTTGTGCGGCGCTGCCTGCTACGGCCAGACCTTCTCCCCGGCCCATCGTACCGCCAGCCGGCGGGCGTGATCCGCGGTTTCCGCCTCGGTCAGCGTCCGATAATCGGTGTGGTCCAGCCCTTCCCAGGTGAAGCACCAGGGCGCCAGATCGGCCGGATGGTTGAGCGGTGAGACAGCATGCCGATGCACCCGGTCGAGGGCTTCGTTCGGCGTCAGCTTGCCGGCCAGGAGCTGCCGGCTCACCGCGGAGACGTATGCGCGCCTCAGGCCTTCGGGATCCGGTAACGGCGGAAGTGACAGC
>DASSUE010000066.1:0-10345 GCA_035707305.1 Gemmatimonadales bacterium | reverse complement strand
TGATAGGCGGCGTGGAGCTCGCGCGTGGCCGTTCGTCCCGCCGCCTCGACGAGCGCGGCCCGCTCCTCGGGCCAATGATGCTCAACGGCGTGCACGCGATACTGCGCCACGGTGAGTCCGACGACGAGGGCGACACTTGCGAACGCCAACGCGCCTCGTCTGAGCCCGTGCCAGGGCCACAGTGCGCCGAGGCCGGTTACCGCCGCGAGCCATGCCAGCAGCACCCAGCGTAGTGACGGCTGCCGCAGCCACTCGGCGGTCACCGCCCCCAGCACGAGGAGCAGAACGGGCCACCAGCGAGTGAGATGCCTCAAGAGCACAGACCCTGGCGCATGAAGGAAATGACCCCTGTGGCCGTGAGGGAACGGCTGCGGGAACGTCCCACGTTGATCGTCCCGGTCGGCACCACTGAGCAGCACGGTCCCCATCTGCCGCTCGGTTGCGATACGCTGATCGTGGAGCGGCTGGCCGACGATCTGTCAGCCGCGTTCGCGATCCCCCGAGCCCCGGCAGTCGAGTACGGCGTCCACAGCCCCGTCCACGCGTTCCCGGGTGGTGCCGCGCTCCGCCGTAAGACCCTGCACCGTGTGATGAACGAACTTATCGACTCGTGGGAGCACGGGGCAGACGTGACCGAGTTCGTCATCCTCACCGCGCAAGGGCACGACCCCCATCTCGAGGCCCTCAGCACGGTGCGGACGGATGGTGCGAGCGTGCTGGTGGCCGACGTTTTCGCGCTGGACTTCGGCGACCTGCTGGAAACTCCGGGACCGCCGGCCCAAGGCGGGGAGCTCGACACCTCGCTCCTGTTGTATCTCGCCCCCGCGCTGGTCCAGCTGGAGCTGGCGCTCGGCGCGGAGCGGGCTTCGGCGCAGAAGGGCGAGCGCCTGTATAAATTCATCTTCGAACGCGTCAGTCGTTGTCTCGTCCGCGATTGAACCCCACCCGGGCCCAGATGCGCATCCTGCTTATCGCCGCAGTTGCCCTGGTTCCTGCCATCGGTGCCGCCCAGGACGGCCCTGTCATTCCCCTCACTATTCAGCGGAACGGGCAGGAGGTCGGCCGCGAGGAATACTCCAGTCAGCCGGCGACGGCGGGCCGGGGCACGGCGCTCTCCAGTACCGCGCGTTACAGCGGCAATCCTGCGCTGCAGGTCGCGGCGACGCTCGAGCGCACGTCGGAATCCGGTATTGCGAAGTTCGAGCTCGACGTGCAGGGCCCCGGCGGCCCGCTCGTGATCCTGGCCGCCGGCTCTGGCGCAAGGCTCATCGTCCGGTCGGTCACGCGCGGGGCGGAAGCCGGGAAAGAGATGCCCGGAGGACGGGATGTAGTGCTGCTGGACGAGGCGGTTCACGCCCTCTACCTCCAGGCCGCGGAGCTCGCGACGCCGGCTGGTGTTCGGCTCACTGCAGTGTTTCCGCGCGGCTCCCGGCGG
The DNA here is from genome assembly GCA_035707305.1 of Gemmatimonadales bacterium. Lineage (GTDB taxonomy): Bacteria > Gemmatimonadota > Gemmatimonadetes > Gemmatimonadales > GWC2-71-9 > DASQPE01. The sequence continues at coordinate 8,910 of DASSUE010000066.1, read as the reverse complement.
GTTGCCTTCACCGCCAAGCGGGAGACGGCTGAGAATGGCGGATCCCGGATCCAACTCACGGGCGAGGTCACCGGAACGCTGGTGGTAGACGCTCAGGGACAGCTGCTTCGCCTCGAGCTCCCTGGATCGGGCACGGTGGTCACGCGCGCGTCTAAGTGACTGTGGCACTGGGCCGATCGCCCTCTTCGTCGCAACCTGAAACTTCCACAAACCGGGGCCCGTAGAAGGGCCCGGACCTCCTCTCTTTTGTAAAGGACCCCCGAATGCCCGTCTGGCTTGTCGTGCTCGCGGTGGCAGTCGCGGCCGTCCGGCCCGTGCAGGCGCAGGACACTACGGTAACCACGCCGCCTCCGCCGGATTCGGCTTTGGCGGTGCGACCCAAGGCGACGGCGGCTCTCAGCCTGACCGACGCGCTCGCTCAAGCCCAGCGCAACAGCCCGGCCTATCAGCAAGTACTCAACAACGCGAACCCGGCGCGATGGGGCGTCCGGAACGCGTACGGGGAGCTCTTGCCGTCGCTCCAGGTGTCGGGCGGATTGGGATACACCGGGGCCGGCCAGTCGCAATTCGGTGCATTCTTCGACCGGACGTCGCCGTTCGTGAGCTCCAGCTACGACGTCGGGCTGTCCTGGCAGTTCAGCGGTGCCAGCCTGGCCAATCCGCGTCGGGCCCGATCGCTCGAGCGGGCCACGGCTCAGGATATCGAGGGGGCAGGCGTATCCCTCAAGGCCGACGTCACCGACCAGTACCTCGCGGGCAAAGCTGCCTACGCTCAGACCGAAGTGGCGCGAGAGCAGGTGCGGCGTAACGCGGAGTTCCTGCGCCTGGCGGAGGCGCGGTACCGCGTGGGACAAGCGACGCTGCTCGATGTGCGGCAGGCTGAGGCCACCAAGGCGACGTCGGAGGCTACCCTGCTCCGCGCCTATCAGACGGAGAATGAGGCCAAGCTGGAGCTGTTCCGCCGGATCGGGCTCGTGCCTCCCGCCCCGATTGAGCAGATCGAGTTGTCGGACTCGTTTCCGGTGACCGCACCCACGCTTCAGCTGGACGAGCTGCTTCGACTGGCCGAAGCCGAGAACCCCGCGCTGGCCGCACTCCGGGAGCGGGAAACGGCGGCGCAGGCGGGCGTGACCGTAGCCCGGTCTGAGTTTTTTCCTCGCCTCACCGCCCAGGCAGGCTGGTCGGGGTTCACCCAGCAGTTCACCGACGTCGATCAGCAGCTGGGTCAGTCGCTTTCGAGCGCCCAATCGTCTGCCGCGCAGTGTCAATTCGACAATCAGGTCCGCACCGGCCTGGGCCTCGGCGGCACCAACCCGGATTGCTTCGGCTCGGTGGGGCTCGATCCAACCGGCAGCGCTCTTCTGGACGGCACCGCGCAGCAGATCCGGGATCAGAACGACGTGTTTCCGTTCGACTTCAGTAGCCAGCCGTTCCAGGCACGGCTCATCGTGTCGCTCCCGATCTTTACCGGCTTCGGCCGGTCGCTCCGGCTGTCCGAGGCCCGGGCGGCGCAGAAGGACGCCGACGAGAGCGTGCGGGCCCAGGCGCTCCAAGTGCGGGCGAACGTGCACGCGCGGTATCTGGGACTGGAGACAGCATATCGGGCCATCGCGCTGCAGGAACGCAGTCGTGCAGCCGCCCGGGAGCAGCTCCGGCTGGCCCAGGACCGGTACCGGGTGGGCATTGGCACCGCGCTGGAGGTGACCGACGCACAGACGGCCGTGCAGCGCGCCGAGGGCGATTACGTGAACACGGTATACGAGTACCACCGCGCCATTGCTGCACTGGAAGCCGCGGTGGGGCGTCCCCTTCGCTAGAGAGGCAACGTCATGTCGCGTGGCGTGAAGATCGGACTCATCGTGGGCACCGTGGCGCTGGTGATCGGCGGCGCGGTGGCCGGCGCCGTGGTGGTCAAGAAAAAGAACAAGGCCATCGAGGTCCGCATGGAGAACGTCGCCAAGCACGACCTCATCGCGGCGGTGACGGCCAGTGGACGCATCGAGGCGGAGAAGCAGGTGGACGTGACCGCCGACATCACCGGCCGGATCCTGAACATCGCCGTGCAGGAAGGCGACATGGTGCAGAGGGGACAGTTCCTGATCCAGATCGACCCGGTGCAGTTCGAGGGCGCCGTGGCGCGGAACGAGGCGCTGCAGGCGTCGAGCCAGGCGTCGCTGATTCAGGCGCGCACCAACCGGGACCAGGCGAAGCGCGCATTGGACCGTGCTATGGAGATCCGGCGAACCGCGCCCGACCTGATCTCGCCCGAGGCGGTGGAACAGTCCCAGCAGGGCTACGACGTGGCCGTCTCGACCTTCGCCGCCAATGAGGCGCAGGTCGAGCAGTCCCGAGCCGCACTCAAGGAAGCCCGCGACAACCTGGCTCGTACCCGGCTGTACGCTCCCATGGCGGGCCGGGTGGTTCGGCTCGCGGTCGAGGTGGGTGAGGTCGCGGTGCCGGGCACGTTCTCCAAGGAGACGGCGCTCCTCATGACCATCGCCGACATGTCGACCATCCTGGCCAAAGTGCAGGTGGACGAAACCGACGTGGTCCGCATCGCGTCGGGTGATTCGGTGGACGTGACCATTGACGCGTATCCCGACACCACGTTCGTGGGCAAGGTGACCAAGATCAGCAACGCGGCCAAGCTGACCCAGACCGCCGCGGGCGCGCAGACCGGGACCGCCGACCGGGCGGTCGACTTCGACGTCGAGATCACCCTGCAGAACCCGCCTCCGGACATTCGGCCGGACCTGAGCTGCACGGCACGGATCATCACCGATACCCGTGAGGGGGTGCTCGCGGTTCCGATCATCGCGCTGACGGTTCGGGACCACGAGAAGGTGCCGAACGAGAACGACAAGGACGCGGTGGCGGCCCCGCCCGAGGACTCGCTGAAGAAAAAGTTCAAGAAGCGCGAGACTGAAGGTGTGTTCGTGGTGCGCGAAGGCATCGCCACGTTCCGGCCGGTGCGGGTGGGAATCGCGGGCGACGAGTACTTCGAGGTTCGCGATGGAGTGCGGGAGGGCGAGACGATCGTAGCCGGCACCTATCAAGCCATCCGCGAGCTCAAGGACGGCGGCAAGGTCAAACCGGCCAAGGAGGAGAAGAACGGTGCCAAGCCGGAGGCAACAGCGTCATGAGTGACGCCGTCATTCGGATCCGGGACCTCACCCGGGATTACGTGATGGGCGCCGAAACGGTCCGCGCGCTGCGCGGTGTGTCCATGGACATCGATCCCAACGAGTATGTGGCAATCATGGGGCCGTCCGGATCGGGCAAGTCCACGTTGATGAACTTGATCGGTTGCCTGGACACGCCCAGCAGCGGGGAATACTGGCTCAATGGGCAGGAGGTCTCCCGCCTGTCGGACAACCGGCTCGCCACGGTGCGGAACAAGGAAATCGGGTTCGTGTTCCAGACGTTCAATCTGCTGGCGCGTGCCACGGCGCTGCACAATGTCGAGCTCCCGCTGGTTTATGCCGGGGTCCCCGCCTCGGAGCGGCGCGGCCGCGCGGTCCGGGCGCTCGAGGCCGTGGGCCTCGCCGACCGGATGCAGCACCGGCCCAATGAGCTCTCCGGCGGCCAGCGCCAGCGGGTGGCGATCGCGCGCGCCCTCGTCAACCAGCCGTCCATCCTGCTCGCTGACGAGCCCACCGGCAATCTCGACTCCACCACGAGCGAAGAGATCATGCGACTCTTCGGCGAACTGCACGACAGCGGCCAGACGGTCATCATGGTGACCCATGAGCCGGATATCGCTGCGTTCGCCGGGCGGGTCATCGTCCTGCGCGACGGCCAGGTCGCGAGCGATCGGCTCAACCGGGAGCAGGCGGCCTAGCCATGCGGCTCCTCGAAGCGGTCCGCATGGCGCTGCGCACCATCCGCACGCAGAAGCTCAAGAGCTTCTTCTCGCTCATCGGCGTGCTGATCGGGGTCACGTTCCTCATCGCGGTCGTGTCCATCGTGCAGGGCATGAACCGGTACATGGAGGAACGGTTCGCCAACGGGCTCATCGGGGTCAACAGCTTTGAGGTTCGGCGCATGCCGGCGATCGAAACCGGCAATGTCACCGCGGACACCTGGCGGGAATGGCTTCGCCGCCCCCGGGTGAACTATCGCGAGGCGAACTTCCTCAAGGAACGGGTCAAGACCCCGGCGATCTGGGCGCGAGTCTGCTGGGAGCGGGAGCTCGATGTGGTCGTCGGCAACCTGCGGGGCCGGGTGGAAATTCAGGCGGCCGACAACGAGTTCTTCCGCATCAAGGGGTACCGGCTGGCGTCAGGCCGTACGTTCACACCCCAGGAATCCCAGACCGGCGCGTCCGTGGTGGTGATCGGCGACTTGGTCCGGGAGACGTTCTTCCCCAACCTCGACCCGGTTGGTCGCGAGCTGTCGATCGCCGGGATTCCGTACCGCATCGTCGGCGTGGTCGAACAGCAGGGCTCGCTCTTTGGCATCTCGCTGGACCGCTTCGTCATCGCACCGTTCAACGCGCCGGTCCGCCGGGAGGCGTGCGCGCAGAACGTCATCCACGAACTCTGGGCCGGCACCGACTCGCCCGACCAGATGCAGCGTGCCGCGCGCGAGGCGGAGGAATACATGCGCATCGCCCGCGGCCTCCGGCCCGGCCAGGAGAACAACTTCTACGTGCAGACCGCCGAAGGCGCGCTCGGCACCTGGGACAAGATCTCGCGGATTCTGTTTCTCGCACTTCCCGGTCTGGTCGGGATCTCGCTCGTCGTGGGTGGCATTGTCATCATGAACATCATGCTCATGGCAGTGAGCGAGCGGACCCGCGAAATCGGCATCCGCAAGGCGCTCGGCGCCCGCCGTCGTGATATCCTAGCGCAGTTCGTGGTAGAAGCCGCGACCCTTTCGACAGCGGGCGCGGCGTTCGGAATCCTCACCGGCTTCGGGTTGGCTTATGCGGTTCAGGCGTTCTCCCCCCTGCCGGCTGCGGTGGCGCCGTGGTCGATCGGACTCGCGGTGTTCCTGGGCGTCAGCGTCGGCGTGGTGGCCGGCGTCTACCCGGCCAGCCGGGCCTCGCGATTGGACCCCATTGTGGCGCTGAGGGCCGAATGAGCCGGCGCGGCGCAGCGGCGAGCCTGGCTCGCATCGGCGAGGGAGTGACGATCGCTCTGAATTCGATTCGAGCCAATAAGATTCGGGCTGCGCTGACGATCTTAGGCGTCGCCATCGGCGTCACCGTCGTCATCGCCATGGGCGCTGCGATCACCGGCATCAACCGCAGCATCACCGCGATCCTCGAGCAGGCCGGGCCCAAGACGTTCTTCGTATTCCGCTGGTTCGAGAGCGGGATCAACATCGGCCCCGATGATCCGCGGGAGGCCAACCCTCCGCTTACGATGGAGGACGCCCTGCGGCTGCGGGCGCTGAGCTCGGTCCGCGACGTGAGCGTGTCGGAGTTCACCCAGGGGCCGGTGAGCTACGAGGACGTGAGCCTCAAGGGCGTGAACATGGCCGGGTTCACCCCCAACTGGATCAACGTGAACGGCGGCGACATCCTTCAGGGCCGGAACTTCACGCAGTCGGAGTATCTCACCGCCCAGCACGTCGTGGTCATCAACGACATCCTGGCCAAGGAGCTCTTCCCCGGCCTGGATCCGATCGGCAAGGTCATTCGCATTTTCGGCCAGCCGTTCACCGTCGTCGGGATGCACGCGGAGCCAGCGTCCCTCTTCAGCAACGCCGACGAGTCGCGGTTGGCAATCCCGCACACCGCGTTCATCAAGGTGGCGGAGTACGAGAAGGGCTTCATGCAGTTCGCCGTGGTACCCACCGAGGCGGCCACCGTGGCGGACGCGCAGGACGACGTGACGGCCTCGCTGCGCACGGCGCGCGGCCTCCGGCCCGGAACCGAGAACAACTTCGCCGTGATCTCCCAGAACAAGCTGCTGGATACATTCAACAGTATCACGGCGGGATTCTTCATCGCGATGATCGCACTGTCGAGCGTGGGGCTGATGGTTGGCGGCGTCGGCGTCGTGGCGATCATGATGATCTCGGTAACGGAGCGCACCCGCGAGATCGGGGTGCGGAAAGCGCTGGGCGCCACCCGGCGCGAGATCATGTTCCAGTTCCTGGTCGAGGCCGCCACCCTCACCCTGGTTGGCTGCCTCATCGGCATGGCGCTGGGCGCCGCCATCGCGTGGGGAGTGCGGACCTATAGCCCGGTTCCCGCTACGGTCCCGGTCTACTCGATCGTGGCCGCCGTGGTCGCGTCTATCCTCACCGGCGTGCTGTTCGGCCTCTACCCCGCAAGCAAAGCGTCGCGGTTGGATCCGGTGGAAGCGCTTCGCTATGAGTAAGCGGGTTACGGTCGTAGCGGTGTTGGGTCGGCGGTAAGGGCGGTAACGACCATAAGGTTGGTTGGAAAGGACGCCGTTACCGCCCACGTTCTCCTTACCCCTTGTGTGCATGTAACCAAGCCCCGCGCATCTCCTGCCACCCTCCCACTGGAGATGTGATGCGCGCCCGACTTTGGATTTCCGCCGTAACCGCCCTTGTCGCCCTCGGTTGCCAAAAGGCCTCGCCCCCGGTCGAGCGCGTCGAGAAAGTGGGCGACGCCAAGCTCGACCGACCGGCCGCGGCAACCCCCGCCCCGCCCGCCGACATGGCCGGCAGGGCGAACAGCGCCGCAACCCCTGAGGAGCTGCACGCAAGGCAGACCCGCCCGGCCTTCACGAGGGTCGGCGCCGATGGGGTTCCCAGCATGGTCATACGGACCGGATTCGCTGGGGTCGAGGTCGACTCTCTCGAGCCTGCGGTGGCTGCGCTTCGGCTCGCGGCGCAGCAGCTGGGCGGCTACGTCGCCAATGCGACGGTCTCATCGGGTCGCGAGCAGCACCGCACGGCCACGCTGGAAGTGAAGGTGCCGGCCGCCCGATTCGACGATCTCATCAGCGGTCTCGAGCCGATCGGCCGGGTGGAGCAGGTCAACGTGACGGCCGAGGACGTGAGCGAGGAATACGTCGACGTCACCGCGCGGATCGCGAACGCCAAGCGGCTGGAGGAACGGCTGATCGAGTTGCTGGCCACCCGCACCGGCAAGCTTCAGGACGTGCTCAACGTCGAGCGGGAGCTGGCCCGGGTTCGCGAAGAGATCGAACGGCACGAAGGCCGTCTCCGCTACCTCAAGTCCCGCACCTCGCTCAGCACCTTGTCGGTCGCGGTCCACGAGCCGCTGCCGATTACGGGGAATCCGTCGGCGGGCGACGTCGTGGCGGACGCGTTCCGGCGGGCCTGGCGCAACTTCCTCGGCGTCGTTGCCGGCGGTATCGCCTCCCTCGGCGTGCTGGTGCCCATCGTGCTCGCGGGAGGAGCGGCCGTGGTGCTGGTGCGGCGTTGGCGGAAACCGGCGGTTGCACAGTGATCATCCGCTGGCAGCCGGCGGTGAAGCAGTTTGCCGGGCCGAGGGGAGCCATGCATCTTCCTGCTCACTGCTCACCGCCGATTGCCGACCATGCCCATAGACATCCTTGCGATCGCCGCGCACCGCGACGACGTCGAGCTGACCTGTGCCGGCACACTGCTCCGCGCGGTCGATGCGGGGTATCGTGCCGGCGTGCTCGACCTGACAGCGGGGGAGGGCGGCACCCTGGGCAGCGCCGAGCTCCGGGCCACGGAGGCCGCGGCGGCGGCGCGGGTCATGGGCCTCACCGAGCGGCGCAACGCCGGGCTGCCCGATGCCCACCTCAGCAACGACGAGACCAGCCGGCGCACCGTGGTCGAGCATATCAGGCACTTTCGTCCTCGTGTGGTCATCCTGCCGTTCGGCGCAGGCCGGCATCCGGATCACCGCGTCGCTTCGGAGCTCGGTCGGGACGCCTGCTTTCTAGCGGGTCTCGCCAAGTACGACGCCGCTGGGGCGCCGCACCGGCCGCACAAGGTCCTGCACGCACTGGCATACCGCGAAGACCCCGTCAAACCAACGTTCGTGGTGGACGTGACTGCGCAATTCGAACGCAAGATGGCCGCGATCCGGTGCTACGGGAGCCAGTTCGAGGGAGCGACGGCGGCCGGGGAGATCTTCCCGACTGGTCAGGATTTGTATTCGCTGGTTGAGACCCAGAACGCCCATTATGGCTCGCTGATTCGGTGCCGCTATGGGGAGCCCTTCTACACCGCCGAAACGATGCGGGTGGACGACGTCGTAGCCCTGGAGGTTCGCAGCATGTAAGCCGTGCAGAAGGCAGCGACAGTCGCCGACCCTCTTATCTTTCCGCCATGCCGCCCCCGAGCGTCTACCTCGATCATGCCGCCACCACGCCCCTCCGGTCCGAGGCGCGTGAGGCCATGCTACCATACCTGAGCGAGAGGTTCGGGAACCCGTCCAGCGCTCATGCTTTCGGACGAGCCGCGCGTGCCGGGATCGAGCAGGCCCGAGGGCAAGTGGCCTCCGCGGTTGGCGCCCAGCCGGCCCAGGTCCTGTTCACCTCGGGCGGGACGGAGGCGGATAATCTCGCCGTCGTCGGCGCCGCCTTAGCCGACCGCACCCGTGGACGCCGGCCGCGCGTCGCCGTGTCGGCCATCGAGCACAAAGCGGTGCTCGCGGCGGCTCACTTCGTCACCGCGCTGGGCGGCGCCGAATCGCTGCTGCCGGTCGACCCCGATGGAACGCTTGCGCTCGACGCGTTGGATGCCTCGCTGACCCTGCGTCCCGCGCTTGTGTCGGTGATGTGGGTCAACAACGAGACCGGGACAATTCAGCCGGTGCACGACATCGCCCGCCGGTGCCGCGCGGCCGGGGTGCGCTTTCACACCGATGCGGTGCAGGCGTTCGGACAGCTGCCGATCGACTTCGGCCGACTGGGCTGCGATCTGCTGACGATCTCGGCGCACAAGGTCGGTGGGCCGAAGGGCGTGGGCGCGCTTCTGGTGCGAGAG
>DASSUE010000065.1:0-3559 GCA_035707305.1 Gemmatimonadales bacterium | reverse complement strand
CGCTCCGCTTCGAGCGGTGTACACCCGCGTCGCGAACTCGCTCAAGGCCAGATTGTTCATGCACGTGGCAGAAGCGAGTGTAGCCGGCGTGGCCGGCGCACCGCCGGCTGCCTACGACAGCGCCCTGAAATATGTTCCGCTCGGCATCAACACGCCGGCGGATGACTTCATCTGGTACCACGATGGAACCGCTACCGGGAACAACATCTGGTATCAGTTCCAGGCAACGCGTTTCGGCGACCTGAGTGCCGGCGGGGCGCTGATTGAGATCCTCAAGGATCGCATTCAGGCGGGAATAGAGGGGAACGAGCGCTTGGCGTTTTACTTCCTCACTGCCGACGGCGAGGACCCGGCGCCCGACGGCTCCAACTTCTTTGGGTACCGCCCGAGCGCCACCACCGACATGCCGACCGCTCCCGGGGTCTACAACGGGAATGGCGACGCGGCCGGGGGGTATTCGTTCTTCAATACGTACGGAGACGGCGAGTCGGCTGACGGCGGAACCCGGATTCCGGAGCTCACCTACGCCGAGACCCAGCTGATCGGCGCGGAGGCGGCGTTCCAGCTCGGTGGCCAGGGAGCTGCACAGCCATTCCTGGATGCGGCACGCGCCAACCGGAGCTGGGGGACCATCCCGTTCCCGGCGCTCGGTTCCGTGCCGGCTACGCTCGAGAACATAATGGAAGAGAAGTACACCACGTTGTTCTTGAACCCCGAGGTATGGAACGACTACAAGCGAACCTGCTTGCCGTCGCTGGCACCGGCGCCAGTCAACGATTCACCTGGGTCGGCCCCACGGGCGACGCCCATCGCGGCGCGGCTTCCGTACGGTCAGCAGGAGAATACGGCCAACCCCAACGTACCGGCAACGAGTTCGACGGGGGTGGCGGTCACGCCGATCAGTCAGAACCCGAACGATCCGAATCCGTGCCCGGTACTGAATTACACCAGCTCGACCCCGCTGGCGAACTAGATTACCTAGCGGGCTGACGTGGACAGCGAACGCCGGCCTCTTCGGGCCGGCGTTCCGCTGCCCGTCCTCTCACACGCAGTGGAGAACGAACATGGTAACCGCCCGTATCCCGGCGCTCCTCGCGGTCCTTTTCACCGGTGGCTGTTACTCGTACCAGCCGGTGCAGAGTGTGCTGCCGAGCCCGGGCACCCGCGTGAATCTCACGCTCACCGAGCAGGCCGTGGCGGAATACAGCCACCGTCTCGGCCCGCAGGCCACGTACATCGAGGGAAACATCATCCAGGCCGACAGCGCCGGCGTTCGTCTGGGGATCGTGCGGGTCGAGGACGCCCGGCGGACCGGCACCGACTGGCGGGGAGAAGAGTTCACCTTCCCCCGGGAGTCGATCGCCCGCATGACGGAGCGCAGGCTCTCAGTCGGCGCCACCGCCATCGTCGGGGGACTCGCATTGGGCAGTGTGGTTGGAGCGTACCTGGCGTTTGATCTGGACGGCGAGGCCAGCGGGGTGGCATTCCCACCGCCGCAAGGCAACCAGTAGCAGGCCGTCAGTAGACCGCTACGGTCGATCGGTTGAGCTGGGACTCCAACCGCCAGTCGATGTATTGCCCGGGCTGGATGTGAATCGCTTCCGTCCGGGCAGACTCGTTGGAGCCGATCGGATCGCCGAACAGGCGGATGGTGCGGCTTTGCCCCAACATCCAGCGCGCGAGCGAAAACGTGGTGGATGAGGAGGCCGTGGCTGTCCCAACCCGCGAGAGCTCGCCGTCGTGATAGACGAAGATCACGATGTCGAGCCGGTAGGCGTTGGTCACAGTGAGCGGAACCGGCTCGGAGGGGTCGGCCATGGGCTCGACCTCGTCCTCGGGCTCGGACCCGCCTCCACAGGCAAGCATCGCGATCGTGACCAGAGCGGCGATAAGCCCGCGAATTCGGCTGATATCCGTCAGCGCAGAGCGCATCGGTTCCCTCGGTACAGCAGTAATCCAACCGCTTCCAAGTTGTCCGCTCCCAAGCGATAAGTCCAGACTTGATCCGTCGTTGCGCCCTGCAACGAGCGGGTCTATCGCTCCCGCAGGTTCTTCCTGAGCGCACCGATGTCCAGCAGCGGGAGTCCGCCCTCCGTAGGCACCAGCAGGACCAGGTTGTTGGAGGTCCGGAGATCGTGCAGCACCTCGAGGTACTGCTTGGTGAGCGCCTCGGACGTGAGGGTCTGGTTGAGCAGCCGCTGCTGCTCGGATTGGAGCCGGGCGACCTCCACCCGGTGGCGTTCCGTCTCGATCTGCTGCTCCTGCGCAATCTTGTTGTTGATGGCCTGAACGACCTGGGGTGGCGGCTCCAGGTTCCGCAGAAAGAACGCCGTGAGTTTCGCGATCCGGAACGAGCCTTCGCCGGTGCGGGGGCGCGTGATCAGCGCCGAGTCGGTGCGGTCCTCCATCGCCTCAGCGATCTTGTCGCGCTGCTGGATGTCGTTGATGGTGTACTGCACCATCCCGTCCCGTACCCCTTTTCGGATCGCGTTGAGCACGACGTTGTGAATCTGATCCTCCGACCCGATCTCGTTGAAGATCCGAGGCGCGTCTTGGGGATCGATTTGCCAGCGCACCGCCACATCGACGTTCATGCCCATCTGCTCGCGGGAGAGCGCGGGAATCGTCTCCGCCTCGCGGCCGGACTGCGGATACTGTTCCTCGCGGGTCGAGTATCGCTCCACCTGCGACCAGGGGGGCACGAACCGCACCCCGGGCAGCAATGGCACCGGATCGACGTACCCGAACGCGTGTCGCACCCCCACCTGGCCTGGCTCGATCACCACGATCCCGGAAAACACCAAGAACCCCGCGCCGATCGCCGCCAGGAACAGTGCCACGGCGCGGATCGCCCTTCCGGCCGGCCGCCCCGCGATCCCGGCCCGCGCGACCATGAGGAGGAACGCGGAGCCGAGCAGCACGGCGCCGAACACGAGCTTGCCCATGCGGGCTCCTGTAGGGGATGGGTCAACGATACCGCCGGCCGCTTGACGAGTCCACCAGGGCCCGGTAGCCTCCAAACATGGTGCTGATCTCGATCTTGTGGTCGCTCTCGATGGCGGACCCCAGGGCGCCGGTGTCCGACGCCCTGCTCGGCAGCGAGGGGGGTGTTTGCCTGGCGACCGGCTACTGCAGCAGGCCGGGGCAGGGCGCACAGATGCCCGGGGGGTTGATGTATCTCGCCCTGGGGTTGGTCGGCACCGGCATCGCAGTGCTCAGAACCCAAAGTCGAAAAGCAACGAGCGACGACTGACGCGTGACCGGCGCGGCCCAGACCCGGCCCCCGCGCGGCCATTACTCGCTTACCTGTCACCGTTACTCATCACCTATTCCGGCGGCCGAACATGCCACACGGGAAGATCTACGCCAACGTCACCGAAACCGTCGGCAATACGCCCCTGATCCAACTCGACCGGCTCGCGGCGGGGCTCCCTGGTAACGTGGCCATCAAGCACGAGGGGTATAACCCCTATAACTCCGTGAAGGATCGGATCGGAATGGCGATGGTGCATGACGCCATCGAGGCCGGCAGACTCAAGCCGGGCATGATCATCGTGGA
>DASSUE010000064.1:0-4088 GCA_035707305.1 Gemmatimonadales bacterium | reverse complement strand
GCGGCAGCACCCACGAGCAGGCGATCGTCGACTGGGGCTACAACGCCTGGGGCGGGAAGTATCCGCCGTGGGACCTCGACGACGTCGTCCCGACCCGCATTGCGCGCGAGCTCGATCTTCCGGTGTTCGCTCCTGGCATCGTCATGGAGGGCGGGTCGATCGACGTGAACGGCCGGGGCACCTTGCTGACCACCGAAGCGTGCCTGCTCAACCCCAATCGCAATCCTCACCTCTCCCGCCGCGAAATCGAGCGGGCGCTGCACGACTACCTGGGGGTGACGAACTTTCTCTGGCTCGGAGACGGTATCGAGGGCGATGACACCGACGGCCACGTGGACGACCTGACCCGGTTCGTGGACGCCAAGACGGTCGTTTCCGTGGTGGAAGACGACCCCGCCGATGCGAACTACGCGCCGCTGCAGGACAACCTCGACCGCCTGGCGCGGATGGTCGACCAGGATGGACGCGCGCTCCGGATCGAGACGCTGCAGATGCCGCCTCCGCTCTACCACGACGGCCAGCGCCTGCCCGCGAGCTACGCCAACTTCTACATCGGCAATGGCGTCGTCCTGCTGCCAGGCTTTCACCCGGACACCGACGCCGCAGCCTGTGCCGCACTGCAGCGGTTGCTTCCCGGCCGGCGGGTGGTGACGATCGACTGCAGGGATCTGGTCTGGGGGCTGGGCGCCTTTCACTGCGTGACCCAGCAGTGGCCGTCCATCGAGTGAGCGCAGCAGTCCCGCGGGGCGCCTGACGCCCGCGGGGGCCCGGCAGATGCCGGGCCCCCGCTCATGTTGCTTATCGATCGATGTGCGCGAAGCTCAGGCCTTCTGCCAACTCCCCACCAAGGCCGCGCGCCGACCGCCACACGCGTCGGTTCCGATGCCCGCGATCTGCAGCGATCCTTCACCCTGGTTCAGCACGTAGCGCGCCTCGCTCGTCTGGCAGGCTGCAGCCGACGTATCCGCCGCGAAGATGAGCGTGTCGCCCTTGAACGATCCCTTTCCCTTCATGTTGGGATTGGCCGCCCAGCGCGGAGAGGGAAGCGTCAGCTCGACCATGCCGTCGCCGCCGAGCTTCATCTGAACCTCGCCCTCGCCGTAGAGATCCCGCTTGTAGGTCCCCGCGTGCTTCCCGCCCTCACCACAGCCTGTGAACAGTACCATGGCGGCCAAGAACGAGGAGGCGAGTGCGGTCGCACCGCGAAACCCAACCGTCATCCGATTACCCTCCGTTTGGTAGCTAGAGAGCCAGGCGGAACGCCGCCGCCCGGCTGCGGCAAGGCCTACCAAGATGCGACAGGGGCACGATTTGCGCCAGTAGCGCCCCCGGTCACGGCCCTCAGCCTCCCCGCCACCGCGTGACGCCTCCGACAACTGTCTCGATACAGGCGTTCGGCCGGAAATAGTAGAGCCACTCGCGGGGATCCGAAGCATCGATCACTGCGAAATCGGCGGACTTGCCCCGCTCCAACGAACCGGCCTCGCGCTCGCGCCCCACGGCGCGTGCCGCATACAACGTGGCGCCCTTGAGCGCTTCGTCCGGTGTCATGCGCTGGAGGGCGCATGCCAGCGTCAGCGCGAGCGGGAGATGCCAGCTCGGCGCCGACCCCGGATTGAAATCCGTGGCAACGGCCACGGCCACTCCTGCGTCGATCAGCGCGCGAGCCGGCATGGGGCGCTGGCCGAGGTAGAGCGTGGCGATTGGCAGACTCACCGCGACGACGCCACCGCTGTGGAGCGCCGCGATGCCGCCCGGGGTCACGTACTCCAGATGATCCGCCGACAGGGCTCCTACCTCGGCCGCGAGCTCCGCCCCGCCGGACGCGCTCAATTGATCGGCGTGGAGCCGGGGCGCGAGCCCGGCGGCCCGGCCGGCCAGCAAGATCCGCCGGGCTTCGTCCACGCTGAACGCGGACTCCTCGACGAAGACGTCGCAACAGCGGGCGAGGCGCTCGCGCGCGACGGCGGGAATGATCGCCTCGATGATGAGCCGCACGTACGCTTCTCGGCAATCGCGATACTCCGGGGGGATGACGTGGGCCGCGAGGAGCGTGGGCACCAGGTGCTGGGCCGATCGAGCGGCCAAATCGGCATACAGACGGAGCAGCCGAAGCTCCTGGTCCGGGTCGAGCCCGTAGCCGCTCTTGCATTCGACGGTGGTAACTCCGAGCGCCAGCATGCCGCCGAGCACGGCAGCAGCCCGGGTCAGGAGCTGCACGCTCGAAGCCGACCGCGTGGCCCGCATCGTGGATGCGATCCCGCCCCCCGCAGCGGCGATCTCAAGGTAGGTTCGTCCTTGAATTCGCTGCTCGAATTCGTCGGCACGCCACCCCCCAAACGCGAGGTGCGTATGGCAGTCCACCAGGCCGGGCACTACCAGCCGACCGCCCGCGTCGGCCGCCTCGCTCCGGAATCGCGGCGGCAGTTCCACGGCAGGACCCGCGTAGGTGATCGTGGCTCCCTCCCACGCAAGTGCGGCGTTGCGGACCAGCCCGGCGTCGCTCTGCCCCGCGCCGGCCGCACACGTGGCCAGGCAGCCGATGTTGGTCAGGGCCGGCATGAACGTCGCCCCGGAAAAAGGATGCTCAGGTCACCATTGGAAGGTCGAGGCCGCGGGTGCGCGCCGTGTCGATCGCCAGCTCGTAGCCGGCATCGGCGTGCCGCATGACGCCGGTGCCCGGATCGGCCGTCAGCACCCTCTCTAGCCGCCGGTCGCCGGCGGGGGTCCCGTCCGCCACGATCACCATGCCGGCGTGAATCGAGTACCCGATGCCGACGCCCCCGCCGTGGTGGATCGACACCCAGCTTGCGCCGCAGGCCGTGTTGAGCAGCGCATTGAGCAGCGGCCAATCGGCAATCGCGTCGGAGCCATCCCGCATCGCCTCGGTCTCGCGGTTGGGAGACGCCACCGAGCCGGTGTCGAGATGGTCGCGCCCAATCACCAGCGGCGCCTTCACCTTCCCCGACTTGACCAGGTGATTGAACCGAACTCCCATCTCGGCGCGCTCGCCGTATTCCAGCCAGCAGATGCGAGCCGGCAGCCCCTGGAACGCTACTTTGCTCCCGGCCTTCCGGATCCATCGCGCCAGCGGCTCGTTGCCGGGGAACGTTTCGAGCACGGCGCGGTCGGTGACCGCGATGTCGGACGGATCACCCGACAACGCGGCCCAGCGGAACGGTCCGGCGCCCTTGCAGAACAACGGGCGGATGAACGCGGGAACGAAGCCAGGGATGTCGAAGGCGCGGGTGAGTCCACGATGGTCGGCCACCTGACCACGCAAGTTGTTCCCGTAGTCGAACGCCACGGCGCCTCGCGCTTTGAGCGCCAGCAGCGCCTCGACGTGCGCCACCATCGAGTCGAGCACTCGCGCTTCGTAGCTCGACGGATCGCGCTCCCGCAGGTCTGCCGCGGCATCCAGCGTGAAGCCGGCGGGGATGTACCCCAGGCGAAGGTCGTGGGCGGAGGTCTGATCCGTAACGATGTCAGGCACGATACCGCGCCGTACCAACTCGGGCAGGACCTCGGCGATGTTGCCGACCAGGCCTACCGAGAGCGCCTCACCGCGCTCGCGGGCCCCGAGCACGAGCCGGAGCGCGCTATCCAGGTCGTGCGCCACCCGGTCACAGTAGGCGGTGTCCACCCGGCGGCGGATCCGCTGCTCGTCCACGTCCACTCCCAGAAATGCGGCGCCATTCATCGTGGCCGCGAGCGGCTGGGCCCCGCCCATGCCGCCGAGCCCCGCCGTGACCACCAGCCGACCCGCCAGCGTCCCGCCGAAGTGCTGCCGCGCACATTCGGCGAACGTCTCGTAGGTGCCCTGAAGAATGCCCTGCGTGCCGATGTAGATCCACGAGCCGGCGGTCATCTGGCCGTACATCGTGAGACCCAGCGCCTCGAGCCGGCGGAACTCCTCCCAGGTGGCCCAGCGGGGTACCAGGTGCGCGTTGGCGATCAGGACCCGGGGCGCTTCCTCGTGGGTCCGGAAGACGCCGACCGGCTTGCCGCTCTGCACCAGCAGCGTCTCGTCGTTCTCCAGCCGACGCAGGGTCTCGACGATCCGCTCGTAACAGGCCCAATTGCGCGCC
>DASSUE010000063.1:0-7150 GCA_035707305.1 Gemmatimonadales bacterium | reverse complement strand
GTGGACGGGCGGCCGGCGCCGTACAGCGCGCCGACCATCATGATCGGTGGTACCGAAAGCTACGAAGCGCGCTGCCGCCGGTGTCATCAGGTGCCAAGGGCGGATGAGGATCAGGGTAGGCTGCTCTGATGCTCCATGTCGCCCTGACCGGCAACATCGCCGCAGGCAAGTCCGCCGTCGCCGACCTATTTCGCCGTTGGGGTGCGACCGTCATCGATGCCGACCGGATCGTCCATCAGCTCCAGCGCCCGGGAACAGGGGTGTTCTCGGCGATCGTCCGCCGCTTCGGCGGCGGGGTGCTGAACGCCGACGGGACCCTCGACCGATCGGCGCTCCGCCGCCGGGTCATGGCTGATCCGGACGATCTCGCGGCGCTGAACGCCATCGTGCATCCGGCGGTGCGGCAGGAGGCGGCGGCGTTGCTCGCTGCCGCCGCCAGAGACGGAGCGCGCATCGTCGTCAGCGATATCCCGCTCCTGTTCGAGACCGAGGACCCTAGCCGCTTCGACGCCGTGATACTGGTGGACGCGCCTGAGGCGGTCAGGCTGGCACGGCTGGTTCACAACCGGGGCCTTACCCCGCCGGAGGCCGCGCGGATGATGGCGGCGCAGGCGCCCACGGTGGAGAAACGCGCGCGCAGTACGTACGTCATCGACAACGACGGCGATCTCGCATGGCTGGAACGGCGTGCTCGCGAAGTCTGGGACCGATTGGAAGCCGCGCAGGAACGGGTTTAAGATTCTCCCGCCGCATCCCCGGACAATCTCATGTCGAACGTTCCCGCCGACCTCAAGTACACCAAGGACCACGAATACGTCCGCGCCGATGCGGCTGGCGTGCTCACGGTCGGTATCACCGACTTCGCCCAAGGCGAGCTGGGCGACGTGGTGTTCGTCAACCTGCCAAAGCCCGGCGACCGCGTCGCAGCCCATCAGCCGTTCGGCACCATCGAAGCCGTCAAGGCGGTGTCCGAGCTGTTCAGCCCGGTCACCGGCATGGTTGCCGAGATCAACGGGGCTCTCGACGGGGATCCCGCGGCGGTGAATCGGGATCCGTATGGCGACGGCTGGATGGTGCGGCTCAAGCCTGATGACCCCAAAGAGCTGAACGAGCTGCTCGACGCCGGGGCGTATCGAAACCAGATCGGGGAGTAACGCTTGAGGGCTTCCATCCCGCGCCCGGAACGCTTCACCTACCGCCACATCGGTCCGCGGCCTGAAGACATCGACGACATGGTGCAGGGCTTGGGGTACGATTCGCTCGACGCCCTGATCGACGCCGTAATTCCTGACGACATACGCCTCCGCCGAAGGCTGGCCCTGCCGAAGGGCCGGACCGAGCGCGACGTGCTGCGTTCGCTGCGAGCCCTGGCGGGTCAGAATGAGATCTTCCGGTCGTACCTCGGCATGGGGTACTACGGCACGTTCACCCCGCAAGTCATCCAGCGGAACGTTCTCGAGAACCCCGGCTGGTACACGGCCTACACGCCGTATCAGGCGGAGATCAGCCAGGGGCGCCTGGAGGCGCTGCTCAACTATCAGACGATGGTGGCCGATCTCACAGCCCTCCCCATCACCAACGCCTCGCTGCTCGACGAAGCCACGGCAGCCGCCGAGGCGATGTGGATGACGGAGTCGATCGCGAAGAAACGCGAGCGGCCGGTGTATCTGGTAGACGAGGGGTGTCACCCGCAGACCATCGCCGTGGTGCGCACCCGGGCGGCCGCCCGTGCGCTCGAGGTTAAGGTGGCGCCGGCCGAGCAATTCGAGTTCGGGCCTCAGGTGATCGGTGCCCTGGTGCAGTACCCGGCCACCGACGGACGCGTGGCCGACTTCCGACCGCTGGCCGAACGAGCCCACGCGGCCGGCGCGCTCGTCACCGCGGCCACCGACCTCCTCGCGCTCACCCTGCTGGTCCCGCCCGGCGAATGGGGCGCCGACATCGCCGTGGGCAGCTCGCAGCGTTTCGGGGTCCCGATGGGATATGGCGGCCCGCACGCGGCGTTCTTCGCCACAAAGGAAACCTACAAGCGACACATGCCGGGCCGCATCATCGGGGTGAGCAAGGACGGCGACGGACGTCCAGCGCTTCGGATGGCCCTGCAGACGCGGGAGCAGCACATCCGGCGCGACAAGGCCACGAGCAACATCTGCACCGCGCAGGTCCTGCTGGCGGTCATGGCCAGCATGTACGCGGTCTACCATGGGCCAGCGGGCCTTCGTCGGATCGCCGACCGGGTACACGCCCTCACCCGGACGCTGGCCGCGGCCTTGCGTCGCCTGGGCTACACCCTGATCCACCAGTCGTTCGTCGATACTCTCGCCATCGAGGTCGAGCGCTGGGCGCTGCCGGGCATCGTGGACGCGGCCCGAAACCGTCGTATCAATCTCCGGATTCTCTCGCCGACGCGCCTTTCGGTGGCGCTGGACGAGACCGTGAGTCTGAGCGACGTGGCCGATCTGATCGCGGCGTTCGCGCTGGATGAAGCGCTGCCGTTCATGATGGAGGAGGCCCGCAATGAAGCGGTCGAGGCCATCCCCGAGGCGCTCCAGCGCACCACGGCGTTCATGACCCATCCCGTCTTCCACCTCAACCGGTCGGAGACGGAGATGCTGCGGTACATCAAGCGGCTGGAGGCGCGCGACCTCTCGCTCACGGCCGCGATGATCCCGCTCGGGTCGTGCACCATGAAGCTCAACGCGACGACCGAGATGATGCCGGTGAGCTGGCGCGAGTTCAACCGCTTGCATCCGTTCGCGCCGCGGGACCAGACGGCCGGCTATCTGCGCCTGTTCCAGCAGCTCCGGTTCCAGCTCGCCGAGATTACGGGCTTCGCCGCCGTCTCGCTCCAGCCCAACGCCGGATCACAGGGCGAGCTGGCGGGGCTGCTGGTGATCCGGGCATACCATGAATCCCGAGGCGACGCTCACCGCAAGGTGTGCCTGATCCCGATGTCGGCCCACGGCACCAACCCCGCGAGCGCGGTCATGGCCGGCTTCAGTGTGGTGCCGGTCGCCTCCGACGAGCGTGGCAACATCAATCTCGCCGACCTCCGCGCCAAGGCCGCGAAGCACGCCGGCGAGCTCGCCGCGATCATGGTGACCTATCCGTCCACCCATGGCGTGTTCGAGACGTCCATCCGCGAGATCTGCTCGATCGTGCATGACCACGGCGGCCAGGTGTATCTCGACGGCGCCAATCTCAACGCGCAGGTGGGATTGTGCCGGCCGGGGGACTACGGCGCCGACGTTTGCCACGTGAACTTGCACAAGACGTTCTGCATCCCGCACGGCGGCGGCGGGCCCGGCATGGGCCCGATCTGCGCGGCGGAACACCTGGCGCCGTTCCTACCCGATCACCCGATCGTCCACGTGGGCGGACCCCAATCGTGCGGCACGGTATCGGCCGCGCCGTGGGGCAGCGCCACGATCCTGCCCATCTCCTGGGCCTACATCACGTTGATGGGATGGGATGGTCTGGAACAGGCGACCAAGGTGGCGATCCTCAACGCCAATTACATCGCCCAGCGGCTCAAGGGTCACTACGAGCTGCTGTACAGCGGCGCGAGAGGACTGGTCGCGCACGAATGCATCATCGACACCCGACCGTTCAAGGCCGTCGGCATCGAGGTCGAGGACATCGCCAAGCGGATCATCGATTACGGCTTCCATCCGCCAACGGTCTCCTTCCCGGTGCCGGGCACACTCATGATCGAGCCGACCGAAAGTGAGTCGCGGGAGGAGCTGGACCGGTTCTGCGATGCGATGATCGCCATCCGGGAGGAGATCCGCGAGGTGGAAGAGGGTCGCGCCGACCGGTTGAACAACCTGCTCACCCGGGCGCCGCATACCCTGGAACAGGTCATCGCCGACGGCTGGGACCGGCCCTACTCCCGCGAACGGGCCGCGTTTCCGTCCCCGCACACTCGGTTGCACAAGGTGTGGCCCACCGTGGGACGGGTCGACAGCGCGTTCGGCGACCGAAATCTCGTGTGTACCTGCCCGCCGGTGGAGGCGTACGCGGCGTTGTAAGATGGGCGAGAAAGGTCCCGCGTGTCTCGACTGGTATTTCTGGCTCGACGACACCCCTCGACCTGGCTTCATGAACATGGCCATCGACTCGAGCTTGCTCGCGCTCGCGGAGTCGGATGGCGTCGGGATCCTGCGGCTGTATCGCTGGGCGCCGGCGTGCGTGTCGTTCGGGCGGCATGAGCCCGTGGCGAGACGCTACGACCGAGCCCGATTTCGCACCCTCGGCGTCGACGCAGTACGGCGGCCCACCGGTGGCCGGGCGGTGTGGCACGATGCCGAGCTCACCTACGCCGTTGCCGCACCGCTCGGCATGCTCGGCACGCTGCAGGAGAGCTGCCGGCGAATCCACGCGATGCTGCGGGATGCCCTTCTCCTACTCGGAGTCGATGCCGCTTTGGCGCCCCGGCCCCCGCTCGCGGCCGGGCTCCCCCGTGGTCGGTGTTTCGATGCCGCCACCGGCGGTGAAGTCCTGGTCGGCGAGCGCAAGGTTGCCGGGAGCGCACAGCTTCGTACCGGCACTGCCCTGCTCCAGCATGGCTCCTTGCTCCTCGCGGACGACCAGCAGCGACTGGCGGACCTGGGCGCGACTCCCGCGCCGGACCGGCCGGCGCGGACCCTGCCCCTCGGCCGGCCGGTAGCTTTTGTGGATGCCGCCGCAGCGGTCGCCGAAGCCGCGCGTCACTGGACCGGCCGGTGGCACGACATCATCGACGGCGAGCCGATCGTCGAGTCTGCCGCTGCCTACGCCGACGGGTTCCGATCCGAGACGTGGACGTGGTGCCGCTGAGCGGCGCCAGCCGCTATTTTTTCCAAGAGCCAGCCCATTCAGGAGTGTGTCGTGATCGTTCGCCGAGTCGCGTCGGTATGCGTGGCCGTCTGCGCGCTCGTCACCGGTCGGGCCTCATCTCAAACGCGAGCACCGGGCACGGTCGTCATCGTCACGGGGCAGTTCGCGACATCGCCGGTACCGACGACCATGGAGGGCGCGCAGTCCACCGCCGGCAACCAGGAGCTGAGCGACCAGCTCTTCCTCCGCCTCGCGAATCTGGGCCCCGACCGCCGCACTGCTGACGAGCGGAGCTTCCAACCGGCGCTCGCTCGTAAATGGGAGCGGCTCGACTCCCTCACGATCGCCATCGAGCTGGATCCTGGCGCGCGGTGGCAAGACGGCCGGCCGGTGGTGGCGAATGACGTGGTGTACACGTTCGCCCGCGCCCGCGATCCGAAGGTCGCCCCCAAACTGGCCAATTTGCTTCGGCATCTGAGCGACGTAACCGCGGACGGCGACCGGCGAGTTGTGTTCCGCTTCAGCCGGGCATACCCCGAACAGTTCTACGACATCGTGTTCCACGCCTCGCCGCTACCTTCGCACCTGCTCGGGCCGCCCTCGGCCGAGATCCCGCGCGACTTCATCGCCAGCCCAGTCGGCAGCGGTCCCTATCGAATCGCTCGCTCCCTCACGGGACAGTACATCGAGCTGGTGGCGAACCCGAACTTCCTGTTCGGTCCCCCGAAGGTGTCGCGGGTGCTGTTCCGCGTGGCCAGCGACCCGGAAGCGAGGATGAACCTCCTCCTGAGCGAGGAGGCGGACGCGATCGAGAACGTGCCCGGCCTGATCGAGACCGTGCGGCGGTTCTCAGGCGCCGCGCATGTGCGCGCCATCGCGCTGCCGTCCTCGACGATGGGGTACCTGCTCTTCAATCAGCGGGATCGGGCGGACCGCTCGCGGCCGCATCCCATTCTGGGTGACGCCCGGGTACGGCGCGCCATTCGACTCGCATTGGACCGGCAGGCCATCGTCCGCGCGACGTTCGACCGATTCGCGGCGGTCCCCTACGGCCCGGTGTCGCAGCTGCTGTGGATCCGCGATCAGTCGCCAGCTGCCGAGCGCCAGAATCTCGGCGAGGCGCGCAGGCTGCTCGCATCGCTGGGCTGGACCGACTCGGATGGCGATGGCGTGCTGGACCGGAACGGTGTACCCCTCGCGCTCGGGCTCAACTACCCGCTCACCAGCGAGGTGCGCCGGAAAGTCGGGCTGCTGGTGCAGGAGCAGCTCCGCGCGGTGGGGATCCAGATCGAGCTGGTCCGCCTGGAAGGGGCGGTGTGGAGCGAGCGGCGAACCCGGGGTGACTTCGACATCGATTTCTCCTCGGTGCTCCAGGATCCTACCCCGTCAGGGCTCACTCAGGGGTGGTCGTGCGACGGCGGGACCAACGTGGCGAAGTACTGCAACCCGAAGGTCGATTCCCTGCTGGAGCGCGCGATGACCGACCCCAGCGGCGGAAGCGCCACCTGGCAAGCGGCCCTGCAGTTGATCGAGGAGGATGCACCCGCAGTCTTCATGTACGCTCCGCTCAACGTATATCCCGTCAGCCGTCGACTGCACGACGTCCGCCTCCGGCCGGAATCGCCCTGGATTCAACTCTGGTCGTGGCGCGCGGGCTGAGCGGCTGGTTGTTCGCCCGCGGCGTGCAGGCGGTGGCCACGCTCGCCGTCGTGCTCGTGCTCCTGTTCGTGCTCATGCGAGTCGCGCCAGGGGATCCCCTGGGCCGCCTGGCATCCGATCGGCCTGTCACGCCCGCAGAGATCGCCGCGCTCCGCGCGCGCTACGGACTCGACCGCCCGCTGGTGGAACAGTTCGTCACATACGTGCGCGGCGCGGTTCGGGGCGATTTCGGTACCTCGATCGAATACGGGCGTCCCGTCGGGGCGTTGATCGCCGAACGGCTGCCGGCCACGTTGCTTCTCGGCGGCGTGGTCCTGCTGGTGAACTTCACAGTCGGTCTTTGGCTTGGCGCGGTGCAGGCGATGCACCGGGGAACCAGGCTCGATCGCTGGCTTACCGCGGTGTCGTTGGCGGGCCACGCACTCCCGTCGTTCTGGCTCGGTTTGGTGCTCGCCTGGCTGGTGGGCGTGCGATGGCGCTGGTTACCCGCGGCCGGCATGGAGGATCCGTTGCTGGACCCCACGGCCGGTGTGTTGGCCCATGCGGCGGACGTCCTCGCCCACCTCGTACTGCCGGCAGTCACGCTCTGTATCGTGAGCCTGGCGGCGACGATGCGGTATCAGCGGCGAGCGATGATCGAGGTCCTTCGCTTTCCTTATATAGCGACGGCACG
>DASSUE010000062.1:0-5943 GCA_035707305.1 Gemmatimonadales bacterium | reverse complement strand
GCGCGGCGACCCCGGCGTGATGTTGTTGTTGTTGTGAGCAGTGGGATAATAGGTCCGATCGAAGAGGTTCTCGACGTTTGCCTGGATGCGCAGCCACCGGTTGAGCGTGTAGTAGGCCGCGGCGTCGACGCGGACGAAGCTCGGCAGGGTGACCGCGTTGTCGGTGGCGGCGAACATGTCGTCCTGATAAATCACACCCAACCCGAGCCCCACACTGGGCAGCACCTGATACCGGTTCCACAGCGCCACGGTATTGCGTGGAACGAGGGGTACCGTTGCGCCCTCCGCGGCAGCGGAGGTCCGGCTCGTAATCGTGGCGTCCTGGTAGCTGTATCCGCCGATCACCTGCCAGGCGGGCGTGATCGCGCCGGCAACGCTGAACTCGAACCCGTCGGTGCGCTGGCTCCCGGTCTGCACGAGTCTCGAGGGATCGACCGGGTCGGGTGCCGTCGTGTTGGTGCGATCGAGGCGGTACACCGCGGCAGCCAATGCCAACCGGTCGAACACATCCCACTTGGCACCGATCTCGTAGTTCTTGAACTTCTCGGGCTCGAGCGTCTCCGTGGACGCCGTCAGCGAGGAGAACTGGTCCCCAGAGCTCGGCAGGGCCGACACGCTGTAGCTGGTGTACAGCGTGACGGGCTCTGCCGGCTTGAACAGGAGCCCCGCCCGCGGCGACAGCAGGTCGTCGGTCCGGGTGAGAGGTTCACTGGTGCGGTTGTTGAAGAAGTCGACGTCGAAGCGCTCGTAGCGAAGGCCGACAATGGCCTGCCAGTGATCGGACAGGTACAGCTCACTCTGACCGTAGACCGACAGGGACGTGGCCGTGGAATGGTTGTCGGCGTCCGTCGCGCTCTGTCGGAAGGTGACCGGGACCGCGATGGTCGGGTCGGACAGCGGCGTGTCGAAGGTCGTCGCCGCGTCGTTGAAGTAGCCGGTATTGCGGAGGTTGTCCGTGATCTGCCGGCCGACTGCGACGCCACCGAGCAGCGTCTGCCGCAGCCCACCTGTCACCATCCGATAGGTGAGCTCGGTTTCGTTCAGCAGGTTGCGACGGTCGGTCGCGCTGTTGTACGCCGAGATCTGGACCGCGGTGCCGGCCTCGTTGACGGCGCCCGGGAACACGTTCTGGTAGATCTTGTTGTAGTCGGCGAACACGCTCCGGTTCCGGAGCGTGAGGCCGCTCGGAGCCGTATGCTCGAGGGTTACGGTGCCGACGTTCACCAACGCGTCGGAGTAGCTCAAGGTGGGGTCGCCGAAGAACACGCGCGGTGAAGCGATGGGCAGCGGTGCGCCCTCAAACGAGGGGATGCCGCGATCGACTGTGCGATCATCCCTGAATCGCTCGTAGCTCGCGAGCACCCGTGTCCGAGGCGTGAGCCGGAGGGTGGCCGTCGGATTGATGCCGTACCGCTCGAGTTCCACGTCGGAGCGGTAGATATCGGAATTCTCGTACATCGCGTTGAGGCGGATCGCCGCGCGATCGGACACCCCCTGCCCGAAATCCAGGGTGCTGCGCCGGTTTCCATAAGAGCCGCCCTGGAGTTGCAGCTCGCGCCTCACGCTCCAGTCGGCGGACTTCATCACCCGGTTGAGGGCGCCGCCGGCCACGCCGCGGCCGAAGATCAACGCGTTCGGGCCTTTCAACGCCTCGACCCGTTCGACGTTGTAGAGATCGCGAAAGTACTGCACATCGTCGCGCATCCCATCGGCGAAGAAGCCGCTGGTCGTGCCGTTGCCACGAATCGTCGGCTGGTCCCGATTGCCTTCACCTTGTCCCATCGTGACACCGGGAACGTAGCGGACCACATCGGCCATTCCCTGCATCCGCTGATCCGCGATCACCTCCTGGTTCACGACCGTCACGGACTGCGGGACGTCTCGGAGCAGGACGTCGGTTTTCGTGGCGGTTCGGATCCGGTTCGCCCGGTACGACGCCGGTGCCTTTCCATGCACCTCGATCGCGGGGAGTACCTGGGCGGTTGTGTCGGTCTTGGGAGGGGAATCGACCTGGGCGAAGACAGCGCACGGGAGCAGCGGGAGGCACAGGACTGTGAGGAAGCGGACCGAGGCCATGACTCACCAATGAGAATGAGTTTCAACTCGATTTGGGACCGCCTCATTCTACGAAAAAATGGGGAGTTCGTCAACCGGGAATTTCCCGCCACCCCATCAGCAACGACCCGCAGGCACCGGGTCCCGGGTCATGGGCCGGAGCACATCAGGCCCGGCAACGAATTCAGATCGTGCCGGGCCTCGTCGACCGCGGTCGCTCCTCGACCACCGCGTTGGATCGCGAATGGCGTTGTCGGGCCGACTTTACATCGTCAGAACGACGCGGAACTGCGCCTTGCCGCTCATCATGCGTGCGTAGGCCTCGGCCGCTCGGTCGAGCGGATACGCCTCAATCATCGGCCGCACGCCCGTCAGTTCGGCGAAGTGGAGCGTGTCCTCGGAATCAGTCGGCGTTCCCGAGGCCCAGCCTTGAATAGTTCGACTTCCGCTGATGAGTTGTACCGGCGTGACCTCGATGGGGTCTACCGTCGCACCGATCACCATGAGCTTGCCGTTCGGCCCCAAACCGTCGATCAGCTCGGACATCGCTTTCGCGCTTGGGGCTGTCGCGAGAATTACCTGTGCACCGCCCAGTTTCTGCAACGCCGCTGCGGCGTTCGTCGATGCGCTGTCGATGTACACGCTCGCTCCGAGTTTCTTTGCGAGCTCCGCGTTTTCCGATCCCCGCCCGATAGCCGCGACTTTGTAGCCAAACCTGCTCGCGAATTGAACTCCCAGGTGACCCAGACCGCCGATGCCCTGCACCGCAACAAGGTCGCCGGGGACGGCACCGCTGTGCCGCAGCGCGTTGAAGGTGGTAATTCCGGCGCAGAGCAGCGGTGCTGCTTCAACGTCACTGAGACTTTCCGGTATCGCCGCTAATGCCTCCACCGGAGCCACCATGTATTGCTGGTATCCGCCGTCATAGCTGATACCCGCAATCTTCAGATTCCGGCAATTGCGAAAATCTCCGCGCCGGCACTCGCGGCACGCGCCGTCGTGGCCGCCGTGCCAGCCGACGCCGACGCGCTGCCCGTTCTCCCACCCCGAAACACCGCCACCCAGCTCATCGATGATGCCCGCGACTTCGTGTCCTGGAACGCGAGGATACCGAATTCCGGGCCACGCGCCTTCCTTCGTGAACACGTCACTGTGGCAGACACCACAGGCTTGCACCTTGATGCGTACGTGTCCCGGGCCCGGCTCAGGGATCTCGCGCTCGACGATCTGAAAGTCGGCTCCGGGCTTAGGAACCTGCGCCACCTTCATGGTTGCTATCGCAACTCTCGTGGCTGCCATGAATGCCTCCTGTGACTCTCTCTTTTTCACGCGCAGTGTCCCTCGTCAAGGCCAGCGGCGCACAAGACCTGCGCGCCGCCGCCTGGACGATCATCTAGCGAAGCGACCGCAACCCGACGCGGACCTCTTCCGAGAAGAGTTGTGGCTGTGGGCGGCATGTGGGTCTCCCTTCTCTCTGGTTTGGTGACGGCACTAGGACCTGCTCGTCTCGTCTGCACGTCGCGCACACCGAACGCTCTGGCCTGCAAAAGCACGACCGCCGAGCTGACCCTTACCCAGCTCGGCGGTCCTGAGGTCCTTCGTGGCGCCCTTAACTCCGGCGTCGCGGAGGAGGCGAGGACCCGTGGCTTTGCGACCCCGGCTTTCGCCGGGTGTGCATAGATCAGTTTGTAAGCGGCTCCAACGTAGGCCGGGCGATCCGAGCGGTCAAGACTGGCGGAGCTACACCTCTGTCACGGATTCGTATGAACCGCTGCGATGGCGGGTGATAGCGTGCTCACTCGCGCAGGAAGTGGCAGGAATAGCCGCCCGGGTTCTTCCGCAGGTAATCCTGATGGTACTCCTCGGCACGGTACCAGGCGGAGGCGGGCTCGATACTCGTCGTGATCGGTCGCTTCCACTTGCCGGAAGCCTCGACCCGCGCCTTGACCCGCTCTCGATCGCGCCGGCCTCGAGGTCGGCCCGGGTGTAGCCGAGGCTCTTCAGGAAGACATCGTTGG
Source organism: Gemmatimonadales bacterium (assembly GCA_035707305.1). GTDB lineage: Bacteria > Gemmatimonadota > Gemmatimonadetes > Gemmatimonadales > GWC2-71-9 > DASQPE01. Next base: position 1,870 of record DASSUE010000062.1, on the reverse strand, counting down.
CGCCGGTAACGCGTCCCCCGACATTCCAGTAGAGCACACCGACGATGCCGGACTCCGCGATGCGCCGCAGCTCGCGCTCGCTCGCCACGACCGCGGCCTGCGCCTGATAGCGGCCGGTGACGTCGGGGACGACGACGTGGAGTCCGCCCGGGGACGCGGGAAACGCCCGGCACTCGAGCCAGCAGTCGTCGGCGGCGTTCACGGGCTCGGTCGGCCGGCGGTCGGTGGCCTCGGTGCGCATCCGGGCGGTCATCGCCCGCTCGAGAGCCGGGTGGAGGACCGGAGCAAGCAGCTCGCGCAGGTCGCGGCCGAGGAGCGGGCCACCGGCGGCGGGGCTCAGCAGCCGGACGGCGGCGGGATTGGCGGCGAGGATGCGCCAGTCGGGCGCGACCGTGAGGGCGCACTCGTCCATCCGGGCCAGAAGGTCCTGGGCGAGGCCGGCGGTGTCCGGGTCGGGGCTCATGGCTTCTCTTACACTAGCACGGCTGCACGGGTTGCGGAGGGTCCGACTGGCGGCTTCACGGGTTGAGAGGGTCGGCACGGAGGGGTAGATTCCGCGCCTCCAGAGGTTACGGTGCCCCTTGGTGTAACTGGCAACACGCCTAACTCTGGATCAGGAGAGTCCTGGTTCGAGCCCAGGAGGGGCAATGCCCGGTGCAACAGCACCGGGCGTTTTATTGGGGGCTCGTCCTGCGGCGCCCTGCGGGCGCCTTCGGATCGAGCCGAGGAGGGGCAAATCAGCCGGGCGAGCTTACAATCGTAAGCCAACCCGCTGATTTTCCTTTTGTGTGCTGTAGCAGTGTGCCAACGCCTGGGGCAGAATGCCCACCGCACACCAGCGAGCACCACCCCAATTCTGGCGCGTCTTGCCGGCACCTAGTGCCAATGTCTGACGGTGGCCGTCAAAGTCTGCCAGATCACTCGCAGGAACGGGATAAACTGCGGTGGATGGCGTTAGTGGGTGATGAGCAGGTAGTGATGTCGCGCGGGACACGACGGCCACTTCGCAGTGAGTGGCAAGAGGAGTTAGTCAAAATGGCCAAAAACACGATCTGCCTGTGGTACGAACACGATGCCGAAGAAGCGGCGCGCTTCTACGCCGAAACTTTTCCGCAAAGCAGCGTCGGCGCCGTACACCGTGCGCCGGCCGACTATCCCGACGGCAAAGCGGGTGATGCCCTGACTGTGGACTTCACCGTCGCGGGTATACCCTGTATCGGCCTCAATGGCGGGCCGCACTTCAAGCACAGTGAGGCCTTTTCCTTCCAGATCGCGACCGACGACCAGGAAGAGACCGACCGCTACTGGAACGCAATCGTCGGCAACGGCGGACAGGAGAGCCAGTGCGGCTGGTGCAAGGACAAATGGGGCGTTAGCTGGCAGATCACCCCGCGTGTGTTGACCGATGCACTTGCCAAGGGCGGCAACGCGGCTAAACGTGCGTTCGAGGCGATGATGCCGATGAAGAAGATCGACGTCGCTGCCATCGAAGCGGCTGTGCGGGGTTGAGCAATGCTGTTCGCACTCGGATGTCCGCCATGACCCGCTGAGTAATCGCGCATCTCAGCCTCGTGCGGGCTGGACTTGAGCGGCATCCTATGGCTCCCGAGATCCTGCTGAGGGATGCTGAAGCGCGCTTTTGCTGAAGGAGGACCGCGCGGGCGAAGCGCCGTGCGTTAGCCGATCACCTTCGTGGCCGGCTCCAGCCGGTAGATCTCCCGGTGCCCGCTGTCGATCAGGTCATGGTACCCCTCCATGAGGCGCTCGAACTCCTTCGTGTCCGCCTCGCTCATCCCCTCGCCCTGCATCATCTTCTCGAACTCGGCCATGCCGGGTGTCTCGAACTCGGCAACCAGGGTCCAGTAGCGCT
>DASSUE010000061.1:0-3842 GCA_035707305.1 Gemmatimonadales bacterium | reverse complement strand
CCGGCCGTTCGAAAAGGAGTATCTCCGGAAGGACAAGCGGAGGGTGCCGATCGTGATCGGCGCCGCGATCACGCAGCAGGCGCCGCTCGAATGGGCGTGCTTCGTCATCGACATCAGCGAGCGCAAGCGGGCCGAGCAGGTCGTGCGCGAGAGCGAACAGCGGTACCGGAGCCTCTTCGACCGCAATCCCTCGCCGATGTGGGTGTACGATTTCAACACCCTCGCGATCCTAGACGTCAATCAGGCGGCGGTGGACCACTATGGCTGGTCGCGCGAGGAGTTCCTCGCACTGACGATCCGCGACCTCCGGCCGCCGACCGAGCTCGCCGCGCTCGACGACGCGCTCAGCCGTCGCGGGCCCGGCGTCACCGTGAACGGCCGGTTCCGCCACTGGCGCAAGGACGGCACCGTCATGGAGGTCGAGGTCACGTCGCAGGAGGTGGCCTTCCGCGGCGTCCGGGCCCGCCTGGTGCTGGCGCTCGATGTCACCGCGCGCGTCCGTGCCGAAGAGGATGTGCAGCGATTCGTCTCGCTGGTGGAGAACAGTGGCGACTTCATCGCCATGGCCTCCCTCGACTGGCGGCTGGTCTACTTGAACCAGGCCGGTCGAGCGCTCGTGGGCCTCGATTCCGAAACGCTCGTGACCGGCACGGCAGTGCCGGACCTGTGGGACCCGGATACGCGCCTTACGGTGCAGCAGGAAGTCCTGCCGCGGATCGCCGCCGGTCAATCCTGGACCTTCGACGGGCGGCTCCGCCACGCCCGCACCGGCGAACCGGTCGAGGTCGAGTGCAGCGCCTTCGGCATCCGAGACGCCCAGAGCGGCCGGGTCCTCGCGGGCGCGTTCGTGTTGCGCGACCTCACCGAGCGCATGCGGGTACAGGAACATCTGCGCCAGGCGCAGCGCATGGAGGCGATCGGGCGCGTGGCCGGCGGCGTGGCCCACGAAGTGAACAACATGATGACCGTCATCCTGGGGTTCTGCACCTTCCTGTCGCGCAGCATCCCCGACAACGACTCGCGCCAGGAGGATGTGACCCAGATCGCCCGCGCCGCCGATCGCGCCGCGGATGTGAGCCGGCAGCTGCTGGCCTACTCCCGCCGGCAATTGCTGCAGCCGCAGGTGCTCCAGCTCAACGCCGTGCTGCTGGACATGGAATCGGTGCTCCGCCGGCTCATGGGCGAAGACCGCGAGTTCGTGCTACGGCCGACCCCGCAACTGGGATGGGTCCGCACCGACCGGGCGCAGTTCGAGCAGGTCATTATCAATCTGGCGCTCAACGCGCGGGACGCGATGCCGCAAGGCGGGCGGCTCTCGGTTGAGACCGCCACCGTCGTGCTGAGCGGCGACGACGCGCACCGGCATCCCGGCACGGTGGTGCGTCCCGGGCCGTACGTGCTGGTCTCAGTCAGCGACACTGGCCGCGGCATGGACGCCGCCACCGAGAGCCAGATCTTCGAGCCGTTCTTCACCACCAAGCCGGTCGGCCATGGCACGGGGCTCGGGCTGTCGACCGCGTACGGCATCATCAAGCAGAGCGACGGCTACATCTGGGTGTACAGCGAGCCCGGTCACGGCACGACGTTTCGCATTTACCTGCCGCTGGTCGAAGAGAGCGGTGAGCGGGTGGCGTGGACCGCGCCGCCGCCGGCGCCTCGTGGACAGGGCGAGCGGGTCCTCGTGGTGGAGGACGAAGCGCTGGTCCGCGACTTCGCCTGCCGGTTCCTGCAGGGCGAGGGATATGTCACCATCGAGGCCGAAGACGGCTACAACGCGATCCAAGTCCTTCGGGCCGATCCCGACCCCGTGGACCTCGTGCTGTCGGACGTCGTCATGCCGCGGATGGGTGGTCGCGAGCTGGCCGGCCAGCTCGCACAACTCAGGCCCGGCCTGCCGGTGCTGTTCATGTCGGGGTACACCAACGACGAGATCATGCGCCGCGGGCTGCTGGAGCCGGGCGCACCGTTCCTGGCCAAGCCGTTCTCGCCCGAAACGCTGTCAGCAAAGGTCCGCGACGTGCTCGATCAGTCGGGCGTGTCTACTTTGCAGCAGGTTCCCGCAAGGACAACTCCCGCATGAGCTATCCGCCGCCAGCCACCCGCTGCCTCGTGGTGGACGACGAGCCACTGGTGCGCCGTTCGGTTGTTCGCATGCTGGAGCCGCTGGGCTTCAACTGCCTCGAGGCCGCCGACGGCAGACAGGGACTCGACGCCCTCGACACGGCCGGCGAGCTGCCGCTCATCGTATCCGACCTCAGGATGCCCGAGCTCGACGGCATGGGGTTTCTCGCCGAGGTCCGGCAGCGCTGGCCCGACACCGCGGTGGTCATGCTGAGCGGCATGGCGGAGACCAGCACGGCGGTCGAAGCTCTCCAGCTGGGCGCCGCGGACTTCCTGCTCAAGCCTGTCGCCATCAAGGAAATGCACGCCCGGGTGGCACGGGTGCTCGAGAAGCGCGCGCTGGTGATACAGAACCGGTTCTATCAGGCCCACCTCGAGCAACAGGTGAAGGCGCAAGCCGAGCGGATCAAGGAGCTGTTTCTGGAAGGCGTGCAGATGCTCGCCCGCGCGCTGGAGGCGAAGGATGCGTACACGCGGGGCCATTCGATCCGGGTCAGCCGGTACGCCGTCGCCACCGCCGAACAACTCGGGTTCGACGCCGCCGCACTGGAGGCGATTCGAATCGGCGGCGAACTCCACGACATCGGCAAGATCGGCATGCGTGAGGCCGTGCTGCACAAGCCCGGTTCGCTCACCGCCGACGAGTTCCGGCAGGTCGTCGAGCACCCGGCCCTGGGCGAGCGGATGCTGTCGCCCCTGGCCCGCGAGACGCCCACGGTGCTGCGGATCGTTCGGTCGCACCACGAGCGGATCGACGGCGCTGGCTTCCCCGACGGCCTGAGCGGAGAACGCATCCCGTTCGAAGCCCGTATCGTGGCCGTCGCCGATTCCTTCGACGCGATGACCACCCAGCGGCCCTACCGTGATTCGCGCTCGCCCTTGGAGGCCCTTGACGAGCTCCGGCGCGTCGCCGGCAGTCAGCTCGACGCGGCAGCCGTCGCCGCGTTCGCCAAAGCGTTTCCCGATCCCGGAGTGGTGCTCGCAGCCGGCTGAACCTTCGCTATAGCAGCCCTCGTCGCTTCAGCTGTTCGTAGCGGTCCACGACCGCCTCCGCCGCGCCGGCCGGCGCCACGTCGAGAACCAGAATGCCGCGGCGGCGCATGTCGGCCAACGCATCGTTCCGCGCGTGCAGCAACTCTTCCGCGGCAGCCCGCTCGAACGCCGCCGCGACGGCCGCCGGCCGTGCCTGGGCCGTGCGCTCGAGGGCCGGATCGCGGAGCGCGACCGCCAGCGGCAGGTGCCGGGGGCGGAGCGTGGCGGCGTGGGCGAGGAGCGCGCCGCTGGCGGTCCGGTCGATCACGTCGGTGAAAAACACCGTGAGGGCCCGCCGCCGGTTTCGCAGCGCCAACTCGCGGAAGGCCGCTGGATAATCCGATTCCGCCAGCCGCCCGTCGGCGGCGGCAAGTGCCTCCAGCACGTTTCGGAGCCCGCGTCGTCCCCGAGCGGGCGGCACGAAGCTCTGCACCTGGTCCGCAAACACCATCACGCCGACGTTGTCGTCGTGCTCCACCGCGGCGTGCGCCAGCCGAAGGGCGGCGTCGATCACGGCCTCGAGCCGCGGGACGCCATCCACCTCTGCGGTGAGCAACCGGCCGGCGTCGATCACGATCAGGACCTGCTCTCGCCGTTCGTCTTCGTAGGTCCGCGCGATGGGTTTGCCCCGCCTGGCGGTGGCCTTCCAGTCGATCGCCCGGGTGTCGTCGCCCGGTACCCACTCCCGC
>DASSUE010000060.1:0-11767 GCA_035707305.1 Gemmatimonadales bacterium | reverse complement strand
CGCGCCAGATCTTCCTCCCGAAGCTTGCCGGCCTTCTGGAGCAGCTCGCCCAGCGGGTGCGGATTGCTGGCGATGTGGGCGGCCACCACGGCGCCGCGCTCGAAGTGCACGACGCCCGAGTTCTGGCGGAGCTCCGAGGTGACACGTAGCGCCCCGGTCTTCCGGCCCAAGTCGAGCAACTGGAAGACGTCGTGGATGTTGAGTTCCTTGAGCGGACCTTCGATGGCCACCGGCTACCCCGCTGCCGCGAAGATATGCTGCAGATCGCGCGCCGACCGTGCGCGACTGCGGGCCTCGGACGCGAGTGGTCCCGAGGGGTCGAGCTGAATGACCCGTTCCCAGTCGTCCACTGCATTCTGGAACCGCCGTTCCCGCGCGTGGGCGGAGCCACGATGGAACAATGCGGCGCGGTGTTCCGGATCGAAGCGGAGCACCCGCTCGAGCGCTTCGACCGCCTGGCGCGGCCGACCGTCCTCCAACAGCGCCCGTCCCAGAGCAGCGAGCGCCTCCAGATCGTACGGATCCGTTTCCAGCAGCGGCACCAGCAGCTCGATCGCGGAGGCCGGCGATTCGATGCGCCGAACCAGGTCCGCCAGGGCCAGCCCCGCGGGCGCGTATGTGGGGAGGATCTCCAACGCCCGCTCGTAGGCGGCGCGGGCACCGGCGGCGTGCGCGCGCAGCTCTTCCAGCTGGCCCAGCTCGAACCACACCTGCACGGCGCTGTCATCACGGCGGAGGGCCTCGTGGTACGACGCGAGCGCGCCGGCGTGGTCGCCCAGGCGGGCGGAAATGCGGGCGTGAAGGTGGAGAAGGTCCGACCGGCCGGGGGCCAGCGCCTGCGCCGCGCGCGCGGCGTCCAGCGCGCCGATCGCATCGCCCAGCTCGAGTCGAACGCGCGCCAGCCCGACTTGCGCCTCGAGCAGGCGCGGCTCGCGAGCAGCGAGCTCCTCCGCCAGCGGCGCGGCCTCGCGGGTGCGGCCCATCGCGAGCAAGGCGCGGATCTCGCCCACCGCGGCGTCCACCCCGTCCGGCTCGAGTATGCGCGCCTCCCGGTAGCGCTCCAACGCTTCACCATGGAGGCCGCGCCGGGCAAACAGGTCACCTAGGAGCGCCGTTGCCAATCCCGCCTCGACCCCCCGCGCCCGGGCGCGGCTCAGCTCCACCGCCGCGCGTTCGACCAGGCCCTTGCTGATGTAGTCGCGGGCCAGCGCGAGCGGGTCACCGCCCGCGGCCGGGGGCGGCGCCGGGGTGAGCTCGGTGAAAAGCTGGTCGAGTGTGCCCGGCTCGAACGCGAACTCGCCAGCGAGCCCGTCGGCCGCCACGTCCGCGTCCAGCTCCGGCGGTACCGCGATCGTGGGATCCTCGAACTGGAGGTCGATCGTGAGGGCGTACTTTTGCGGGACGTAGAACGGCTCGAGCGCCAGCGCCTGTTTGGTAGCGCGAAGCGCACCGTCGAAGTCACTGAGCTGGCTCAGCGCGAAGCTGAGATTGTAGTGCGCCGCGGCGAGCTTCGGATCGGCGTCGATCGCGCGGCTGAACGCGGTTCGCGCCTCGGCGTAGCGGCGAAGCTCCATCAGAACGAGCCCGATGCCATTCCAGCCGGGCGCGCTGGCTGGCTCGTGCTCCAGCGCCTCACGATAGGCGTCGAGCGATGCCTGCAGGGCCCGGCGATGGAGCTGGAGCAATCCGAGGTTGAGCCGCGCGGCCGGAGGCGCGCCGGCGCATGCCAGCGCCCGGCGGAACGCCTCGGCGGCGCCATCGCCCTCCCCGCGATGCGCCCGCAGCACGCCGAGGTTGTTCCATGCGAGACCATACTCCGGGTCCAGCATCGCCGCCCGCTGGTAGCTCTCGGCCGCCGCCTCCCGCCGTCCGGCCTGGTGAAGGCACACGCCGCGCTCGTTCCAGAGCTTCGGCTGGTCGGGATAGTCCTTCACCAGGGCGTCGTAGAGCTCCAGCGCGGCGGGGAGGTCGCGCCGGAGTAGATGAACTTCGGCCATGGCCTGGAGGTTGAGCCGGCGGTCCTCTCCCGCGTCCAGGCCCAGTCGGTACTCCCGCAGCGCCTCCACGAAGTAGCCCCGCTGCCGAAACGCCAGCCCGAGACTGAAATGCGCGAGGGCACGTCCTTCGACCACCTGGGGCCGGGCCGGCCCGCCCGGCGGGCCGCGGCCCGCAGGGTCCAGCGCCAGGTTGGTCTGGGCCCGTGACAACGAGGGATTGAGGGCGAGAGCCCGCTTCGTGGCGGCGCGCGCCTCGTCCTGACGACCCAGGTCCCCGTACACAAACGCAAGCAGGTAGTGCGCTTCGGCGTTTTCGGGATTCCGGCGAATGGCTTCGGTCAGCGCGGCGAGTGACCGCTCGTTCAGGCCCCGATTGTAGAGCGACTCGCCGAGGTGGAACAGCGCGACGGAACTGGTCGGGTCACGCTCGCAAGCGCGCTCCAGCCACTCGAGCGCGCTGTCGATCCGGCCGCGGGCCCGCTCGGCCAGGCCGAGCTGGAGCAGCGCAGGTTGGTCGTCGGGATGCCACGCGAGCAGCATCTCGAACTCCTGGGCCGCCTCGTCCCAATGGCCCAGCGCCGCATAGGCCCGGCCGAGCTCCCAGCGCGCCTCACGCTCGCCCGGCGCACGACGCAGTCGTTCCTGCAGCTCCGCGACCCGGCGATCGTAGTGGCCGCTCGCGCGGTAGGCGATCTCGAGGTTGGTCCGCGCCGTCTCCATGCGCGGATCCAGCTCCAGGGCCTGGGTGAATTGCTCGACGGCCTCGGCGGTGAGACCCTTCTGATGGTACAGGACGCCGAGGTTGTTGTGCGCGCCCGCGTCCGCGGGATCGATGCGCCGCGCAAACGACCGCAGCGCTTCCAGCTCGCGCTCCGACAGCACTGCGACCGCCATGGGTTATGTGACGCGGATCGCGTCGAAGATCGCGCGCAGCGACGGCATGTCCGGCAGCAGCAGGAAATGACCGCGCAGTTGATCGGAGGAGTCCTCGAAGCGGAACGTGGTCTCGACGCAGAAGACGTAGTCCCGATCGTGACCGAAGTTGAGATACGCGGTGGTCAGGATCGCGGCGCTGAGATCGATCACCAGGGACGGGACCGACGGGACCAGCATCATGCCCATGAAGTCGCTCAGCGCGTTCATGTAGGCGCTGGCCAGGATGTTACCGACCTCCTTGATGCTGGATTGCTCCATGGACCCGAATTCGCCGGTGCCGCCCGGCGGCCGCCGCAGCAGAATGTCGCAGAGAATGCGGGCGGAGCTGATGGGCAGCAGGACCAGCGTCCGGCCGGTGAGGTCGCCCATCATGTGCATGAGCACGGCGGCAATCACTTCGTCGGACGCGCTGAGGAGCTCGGGGACTTCCTCCAACGGCCGCACATTCACCTCGGGCACGCCGATCATGACGGTGCGGCCGGTGAGCTGCGAGAGGGCTGTGGCAGCGTGGCCCGCGCCGATGTTGGCGACTTCCTTCAGCGCGTCGAGCTGAAGCTCTTTGAGTTCGCGCACGTCGTCCATGGTGTCCCCTAGACCAGGGCGGCCGCGTCCAGGATGAGAGCGGGCGCGCCGTCGGCGAGGATGGTGGCGCCCCCCACGTACGCCGGCAGCCCGCGGGGTGCATCGAACGGCTCGATGACGAGGTCCTGCTGCCCGAGGAGGGCGTCGACCACGAGCGCGGTACGGCGCTCGCCGACCTCGAGGATGATGGTGGGGCGGCGGGGCGGTCGGGAGTCGGTGTGGACGGCCACGAGGTCGCGGAGGTGCACGGTGGGGATGACCCGCTCCCGCACCACGAGCGCTTCGCGCTGCCGGATTGCCGTCACGGCCTGGGGATCGAACTCGACCGTTTCCGCCACGAACGAGAGCGGCACCGCGTAGCGTTCGCCCCCGGCTTCCGCCAGGAGCGCGCGCACGATCGCGAGCGTGAGCGGCACGCGGAGAGTCCAGACGGTGCCCCGCCCCGGCTCCGAACGCACCTCGAGCGTACCGCCCAGCGCGCGAACCCGCCCGAGTGCAACCTCGACGCCCACGCCCCGGCCGGAGAGGCCGGTCACCTCTTGCGCCGTGCTGAACCCGGGCCGGGCGAGCACCCGGAGGAGGAGCTCATCGGAGAGGGTGTCCGCCGCCGGGTCGGCCAGGCCGTCACGTTTGGCCCGGGCCAGTACTGCGGCCCGGTCGATGCCGCGGCCGTCGTCGCTGACACGGATGGCAACGGTGCGCCGCTCTCTCGAGGCCGCGATCAGGAGCCGCCCTTCGGGCGGCTTGCCCGCGGCCTCGCGCGCAGCCGGCGTCTCGAGCCCGTGGTCCGCAGCGTTCCGCACCAAATGCATCAGCGGCTCTACCAGCTCGTCGAGCACCGCGCGATCCAGCTCGATCTCTTCCCCCTCGAGATCGAGGCGAATGCGCTTGCCCAGGTCGCGCGCCAGGTCGCGCACCAGGCGAGGAAATCGCTCGAACGCCTCGCCCACCGGCGTCATGCGCGAGGCGAGGACTTCGTTCTGAAGGTCGGAGACCAGGCGGGCAATGCGGGCCGACAACTCGAACAGCGTGGGGTCGGCGCCACGCGCCAGCTCTACCAGACGGTTGCGCGCCACGGTCAGCTCGCCGACCTGCTTCATCATGGCATCGAGCCGCGCCAGGTCGACCCGGATATGACGGCCACGAGCGGTGGTCGCGGGCGCCGGCTGCGCGGCGGTTGCGGTCGCCGCACCGATCTCCACTGTGGCGACGTCGGCCGCGGCACGAAGAGTGTCGGCGATAATTTCGTCGACGGCGACGCTCTCCAGCTGAAAGACGACTCGGCCGTCGAAGTCGTCCCGCTCGAGCGCCGCCGGCGGCGGAACTATCGCGCTGACTGAGCCGAGCGTTTCGGCCCGCTTCAGCGCGACGATCGCGCGAGCTCCGCGCATGGACGCGCCGGGTCGGATCCTAAACGCGACAGTCCGGAGCGTCTGCGGTGGGTGCGGCGCGGTCTGGTCCGGCGGCTCCTTGTCCTTGTGGCCGGACTTTTCGGGTGCGGGCGCAGCGAGCGGCCGATCGGCGGCGGCGGTGTCGAGCGCGTCGGTCAGATCGGCCGGAGCGACCGGAATCACGCCCGCGCCAACGGCCTCCACCCCGGCGCGAAGCGCGTCGACGGCGCGGAAGAGCAGCTGAATAACGTCAGCCGAGGCCGAGACCTGCCCGGACCGCAGTGCATCAAGCAGATTCTCCGTCCGGTGCGCGAGGTCGGCCACCGGTCCGTAGCCCATCGTCGCCGCCATACCCTTGATGTTGTGCACGGCGCGAAAGAGACCGTGGACCGGCTCCGCCGCGTCCGGGCTCCGTTCCCAGGTGAGCAACAGCCGGTCGCACCCGGCGAGGTGCTCCCGGCTTTCGGCGAGGAAGAGTGCGGCGTACTTCGGAGCCGACATCGGCGTCAGCCCAGCACGCGCTGGACGGCCTCGAGCACGCGCGAGGGTTGAAACGGCTTCACCACGAAGTCCTTGGCACCCGCCTGAATGGCCTCGACCACCAGAGCCTGCTGCCCCATGGCGCTGCACATCAGGATCTTCGCGTCGGGGTGGTCCTTGCAGATCTCCCGCACCGCTTCGATCCCGCCCATGTCGGGCATGACGATGTCCATCGTGACGAGATCGGGCTTGAGCTGGCGGAATTTCTCCACCGCCTGAAGTCCGGTCTCGGCTTCCCCGACGATCTCGAAGCCGGCCTGCGTCAGTATGTCGCTGATCATCGTCCGCATGAAGATGGCGTCATCGCAGACGAGGACGGTGTGGCTCACGACGCACCTCCGAACGGTTCCGGGTTGCCCCCGGTGACGGGGGCCAGCAGCGTATCGAGATCGAGCAGGACGAAATGCCGGCCGGCGTAGCTCGCAACCGCGTGCACGAGGGCGGGGTCGACGCCCGGCAGCTCGTCGCGCGCCGCCACCGCCGCCGGCGGCAGCTCGACGAAGTCCAGCACCTGACTCACCGCGAGGCCGAACCGCCGGCCGGCGACGTCGAGCACTAGGATGCCGCCCTCGTCGGTCAGCGCGCCCGGCCGGCCGAGCAGAAGGTGGGCGTCGATCACGGTGAGCAGGCCGCCGCGCAGGTTGACCAGCCCCTCCACCGCGCCATCCACGCCCGGGATCCGGGTAGCTGGGAGCCGCGGGAGTACCTCCCGAACACGCGCGGCCGGGGCCGCACAGGTGAGGTCTCCGATCCGGAAAACCACCACCGGGAGAGTATCGGCGGAGCTCATGGCTGCTTGAAGAAGTGAAGGTAGCCGAGCGGGGCAGCGTGGGCAACGAGTTTCGCTCCGCCGACATGCGCAAGCGCGTCGCGCAGATCGACCGGCCATTCGGACCTGAACTCGACCCGCTCCCCGGAGGCCGGATGGCGAAATGCGAGCCATGCGGCGTGCAGCGCCTGCCGCGGCGTGACCCTGGCCAAAGCCTCCGCCTCCGCGCGCCGTGCGCCGCTGATCCGGCGGCTGCCGCCCCCGGCGTACACCGGATCGCCCACGACCGGATGGCCGACGTGCTCGAGGTGCACCCGGATCTGATGGGTGCGCCCCGTGTGGAGCTCCAACCGAAGCAGATCGGCCACCCCGAACCGGGCCACCACCTGCGCATCGGTACGGGACGGCCGCCCGCCAGGCGTCACCGCCATGCGCTTGCGGTCTCGGGGGTGCCGGGCGAGCGGTGCCTCGATAGCTAGCGGGCTCTGGTCCAGATGGCCCCACACGAGCGCCGCGTATGCCCGCCGAACCTTCCGCGCGGCCAGGGCGGTTCCCAGGCGTCGATGGGCCTGATCGGTCTTGGCGATGACCATGAGGCCCGACGTGTCGCGATCCAGACGGTGCACGATGCCGGGCCGTCCCTCCGCTCCACCGGCCAGAGTGGTGCCGCGGGCGACCAGCGCATTCACCAGAGTGTCGTCCCAGTGTCCGGGCGCGGGATGGACGACGAGGCCGGCCGGCTTGTCGATGACGGCGAGGTATTCGTCCTCGTACACCAGCGTCAGCGCTATGGCAGCCGGCTTGAGCGTGCGGGGGGGCTCGCTCTCGGGAAATGCGACCGTGACGAGCTCGCCCCGGGTCAGGGTGCGGGACGCGCGGGCGGCGCGGCCATCGACCTGAACCGCCTGGTCGGCAACCAGCCGCGCGGCCTGGGTGCGGGAGAGCTGCAATTGGTCGGCGAGAAAGCGGTCCAGACGCTCGGTTTTCTCAGACAGCACGGAGAACTCGACGAGGCTCACGCCGCGGGCGCCGACTCCGTCTCTGCCCGCCGCTGGTCCTCCCGCCACAGCACCACCGCGAGCGCGATGCCGCCGCAGCTGACGGCGATGTCGGCGACGTTGAAGGTCGGCCAGCGAAGCGCGCCGATGCCGACGTCGAGAAAGTCGACCACTCCGCGGGCGCTGCGCACCCGATCGATCAGGTTTCCCGCGGCACCTCCGGCGACGAGGCCGAGCGCGAGCTGCCGAAACCGGTCACCGGGCGGACTGGTGAGCGACATGCGGTTGAGCACGAATACGGCGATCACCGCGACGGCGAAGAACACCCAGCGCGAGTACGGGCCGACGTGAAGTCCGAACGCCGCCCCGCGGTTGTACACCAGCCGAAGCTGGAACCAGTCTCCGATCACCGGCACGCCGGGTGTGAGCAACAACGCGGATTCGGCGATGAGCTTGGTGACGAAGTCGAGCGCCACCACGCCCAGCGCGGTCATCCAGAACAGACGCCGGTCAGCGGCGCTTACCATCCTCTTCCTTCTCCTTGCACGTGATGCACAGCCGCGCGTGCGGCAGGGCGTCCAGCCGTTCGAAGCCGATTTCGGCGCCGCAATTGTGGCAGTGGCCGAACTTGTCCGGGGTGCCGTAGAGGCGGCGCAATGCCTCGTTCACGTGCCAGAGATAACGGCCTTCCTGGGAAGCGAACAGGAACTGTTTCTCCCGTTCCATGGCATCGGTGCCCTGGTCGGCCATGTGGAAGGAGTAGGACGACAAGTCGCCATCGGAGGACTGGAGCGAGTTGTTGAAGGACTCGTCGTAGTAACCGAGCTCCTTCATCACGCGCGCCCGCTCCTCCAGTAGACGCTTCTCCAGATGGGTCAGCTGCTTCTTGTTCATGCGACTTCCGTCGTTAAGGTGCCACCCTGGGCCGACTCGTCCCACCGCCGGACCCCCACCACTACCGCGAGACCTTCGATCTCGACCTGCTGCTGTGCATCGGGCCGCGACGCGCGCCGGCCGACGTCGAGCCGGCGTGCCAGCGTCTCCTGCGTGATCGTCTCCGCGTGCGCCCCGACCGCCTCCAGCGCGGGCCGATCGCCGTCGATCCAGAGCTGGATGCGAGTGGAGTAATCGTAGCCGGCCTCGCGGCGAAGCCGCTGCACCCGGCTGACCACCTCGCGCGCAAACCCCTCGCGTTTGAGGTCATCGTCCACCTGGGGATCGAGGGCGGCGACATACGGACCGCTGCTCGCCACTAGCCACTCGGTGGTGACATCGCGCTCGATCGACAGATCGTCGGGCGCGACGGCCACGTCCCCGCCGTTCACAGCCACGGCCGCCGGTTGCCCGGCCTCGAGCGCGCGGAGCTGCTCCTGACTCAACGTCTCGATAGCGGCCGCGACCGCCGGCGTCCGCTTGCCGTGCTTCTTGCCCAACACCCGGAAGTTGGGCTTGGCCCGAAGGCGCACCAGCTCCGCATCGCTGCCGACCACCTGTACGTCTTTGACGTTCACCTCGGCACGGAGCAGCTCGAGCAGCTCCGGCACCAGACCGTCGCGCAGCGAGGCCGGCACCGCCACCTGCATGCGGCGAAGCGGCTGCCGCACCCGGATGCCGGCATCGTCTCGAGCCGCTCGCGCGAGCGACGAGAGGGTGCGAATGGCGTCCATCGCGGCCTCGAGCCCGAGCTCCCGCTCGCCGCGGGCGGTAGGGAACCGCGCGAGGTGCACCGAGGTTCCCGTCAGCCCGCGGTGGATCCAGTCACTGGCGAACGGAGCGGCGGGGGCGAGCAACCGTGCCACGGTCACCAAGGCCTCGTGCAGCGTTGCGGCCGCCGCGGGATCGGCATCGCCGTCGGGCGCCCAGAACCGCGCCCGATTGAGCCGGACGTACCAGTTCGACAGGTCGGCGACGACGAAGTCCATGATCGCGCGCACACCGGCGGTCGGATCGTAGCCTCCCCAGGCGCCGGCGACCGCTGCAACGGTCGCGTCCAGTCGGCTCAACAGCCACCGATCGGCCAGGGCTCGGTCGTGCCTGGCCACCGCGCGGGGCAGAGAGGCAACGTAATCAGCGAAGAATTTGTAACTGTTTCGAAGCGTGTTGAAGAACCCGCCGGCAACCTCGGGAATGGTGTTCCGGTCGAATCGCTTGGGAAGCCACACCTGGCTCGACGCGAGAAGGTAGACCCGAACGGTGTCAGCTCCGAATTCTTTCACCATGTCCCAGGGGCTCACGACGTTGCCCCGGCTCTTCGACATCTTCTGCCCCTCGGCATCGAGCACCAGCTCGTTGACGATCACGTTGCGGTACGCTGTCGAGTCGAACGCCGTCGTGGCGATGGCGAGCAGGCTGTAGAACCAGCCCCTGGTCTGGTCCACACCCTCGCAGATGAAGTCGGCCGGGAAGTGCGCGGCGAAATCCGCCTCGTGCTCGAACGGATAGTGCCATTGGGCATACGGCATCGCGCCGGAATCGAACCAGGTATCGATCACCTCCGGCGTCCGGCGCATCCGGCCGCCGCAGCTGCACGCCCACTCGTAGGCATCCACGAACGGCTTGTGGGGATCGAAACCCGCGGGGAGTGGTTTGCCCCACCGCTCGGCCAGCTGGGCGTACGAGCCGACGACCTCGACGTGGGCAGGATCGCGGTCGCAGACCCACACTGGCAACGGCGTTCCCCAGTACCGGTCCCGCGATAGCGCCCAATCGACGTTGTTTTCCAGCCACTCGCCGAACCGGCCCGACCCGACTTCGGGCGGATGCCACTGCACCGCCGCGTTGTGCGCCAGCATCCGATCCTTGACCGCCGAGGTACGCACGAACCACGAATCGCGGGCGTAGTAGATCAGCGGATTGGAGCAGCGCCAGCAATGCGGATACGTATGCGTGTGCGGCTGGGTCAAGTGCCAGCGGCCGTCGCGCTTGAGGCGCTGGACGATGAGGTCGTTGGTTTCGCGGTCGGTGACACGACGACCCTCGATCTCCGGCCAGGTCGTCCCGACGAAGGTGCCGTCGGCCGCCACCGGCCGCACCAGCGCGAGTGCGTGCTCCTGCCCCGCTGCGTAGTCGTCGGCGCCGAACGCGGGCGCCATGTGGACCAGCCCCGACCCATCCTCGGCGGTGACGAAGTCCGCCGCGATCACGACCCGCGCGGCCCGGTCGTCGGGAAGCGGCACGACCTCGAGCGGGCGCTGATACCGCAGCCCGACGAGCTCACTGCCCTTGAACGTGCGCACCGGCGTGAGCGCCCGGAACGGCACAACGGTGCGGCGCGCACGCGCGCTCTGCCGCCCCGTGCCGACGCCGGCGGCACCCGCCGCGATCTCCTCCTTGCCACTCGGAAGATCGGCTCGCGCCGTCGCCAGAATTATCGTGCGACCGTCTACGGGGTATTCGGCGTACTCCAGGTCGGGATGCACGGCGACAGCCACGTTGGACAGGAGCGTCCAGGGTGTGGTGGTCCAGACCAGCAGCTGGCGGCTCGGGTCGTCGGCGAGGGGAAACGTCACATACACCGAATTGGTGGTCACTTCCTCGTACCCGAGGGCCAGCTCGTGGCTTGAGAGCACGGTGCCGCAGCGGGGGCAATACGGCAGCACCCGGTGGCCGCGGTAGAGGAGCTCGCGCTCGTGGAGCCGCCGGAGCAGCCACCAGACGCTTTCGATGTAGTCGTTGTTGCACGTGACGTACGGATGCTCGTAATCGAGCCAGTACCCAATCCGGTCGGAAAGCTCCTCCCATTCAGATTGATACTTAAACACGCTCTGCCGGGCTTTCGCGTTGAACTCCGCGACCCCGAATTTCTCGATGTCTCTCTTCCCGTTGATGCCGAGCTCTTTCTCGACCTCGATCTCGACCGGCAGTCCGTGCGTGTCCCACCCTGCGATCCGCGTCACCTGCCGTCCCTGCATCGCGTGGAAGCGGCAGACCAGGTCCTTGATGGTGCGGGAGAAGACGTGGTGGATGCCCGGCCGGCCGTTCGCGGTGGGCGGACCCTCGAAGAAGACATAGGGTGCGCCGTCCCTCGACGCCTCGAGTGTGCGCCGGAACAGATCCTCCGACCGCCACTGCTCCAGGAGATCGCGCTCCAGCTGATCGGGAGACACGTCAGGCCAGGCGGGGAAATGATTCGCCACTTACAGCTGCTCCACCACCCGGGTCACCAGCCGCGTCAAATGCGGCTCGGCCCGGCGTGCGGTCTCGATGATGCGGCCGATATCAGCGGGCTCCAGCGCATCCGGCAGGCACTGGTCGGTGATGATGGAGATGCCGAGCACCCGCATCCCCGCATGGTTCGCGACGATCACTTCGGGAACGGTGGACATCCCCACGACGTCGGCACCCAGCGCCCGCAGCAGGCGGTACTCGGCGCGGGTCTCGAGGTTCGGCCCGGCCACCGCCACGTACACACCCTCGCGCAGCGTGATGCGGAGCTCGACGGCCGCCGCCCGCGCGAGCGCTCGCAGCTCCGGATCGTACGCGGCCGACAAGTCGGGGAAGCGAGGGCCGAGCCGGTCGTCGTTGGGACCAACCAGCGGATTGTCCCCGAGCAGG
>DASSUE010000059.1:0-14788 GCA_035707305.1 Gemmatimonadales bacterium | reverse complement strand
GTGGCGCTGAGTGTGGCGACCGTGCCGTCCCGGTTGACCACCTGTGTCGAGCGGATCCATTCGCCGAGGAAGCCGAGCGCCCCACGGTAGTAGTAGGCCTGCGGTGAGATGCGCGCCCGGCGTCCATCCGCCACGACCGTCCCCGCCGGCGTGCCGTCGGCGCGGTAGGCGAAGAACGGTTGCTGCCCCTCGCTCCGGTACGTGGCGAGTGCCGGCGTGGCCGCGCTGCCGTGCTCTTCCCCGATCGTGCCGGCCACGCCGACGCCAAGCCCCGTGAACAGTCCTCCCGACCGCGCCAACGGGGTGACGAACACGCGCGCGTGAACGTCTTTGTTGTCGCCGATGTCGCCGTCCGTGCTGCCGCCGTCCGCCGTCCCGTCGAAGAGTCCGATGTCGTACCGGACAGTGCCGTTCAGCAGCTGTCCTCCGACATCGAAGCCCACATCCCGGTTGGGGGCGATCGCGGTCGGGAACGCCCGCTCGATGAACAACAGATCGGTCTGCGACTGCAGCCGCTCCAGCCCGACGGGACTCTTGAACTTTCCAGCCCGGAGCTCCAGGCCGGGTAGCAGCCGCGCCCCGACATAGGCATCCACCAGCTGCACACGGCCCTCGGCGAAATCGGGCATGAACCGAAGGTCAAAGATCCGGTAGACCGTGGCGTCGAGAATAGGCCGCACGCGGCGCAGCACGAAGGTGTTCCCGAGAGGAGTCGCGGCGTCGTTCGCGTAGAGTCGCCCGTCGGCCTGGACGTTCCCGCCAAGGCGAAGCTGGAACCGGCCATCGGCCGACTTGATCGCAAAGCCCTGGCGGCCGCTCGTCACCCCTGGCGCTCCCTTGGCCTTCGCGGCGATGCTGTCCAGTTCCAGCTCGCGCAGGCGCTTGAAGATGCGGATTTGCTGGTCGAGCTCCGCCAGCCGCTCCTCGATGCTGGCCAAACTCACCTCACTGCCTCCGGCACTGGGGGGCGGCGATCCATTGCCCTGTCCCCAGGCCCGCGGGCCGGTCGTCACCAGCATCGCCATGACAAGCGCCGCGTTCCGGACCGCCCTTCCACTTCCGCTCCCCACCCGAGCTCCCATCTGAACCCCCGGTTCGCGTTGGAGCCTCCGGTGGTCCGGTCAGCCGTGATTTCGTGCGACATCAACCTGCCCTTCCCTGCTCGCGTCCCCGCGGCTCGAACCGGACGCGCTCCCGCCGCTCCAGTTGCACGACGCGGGCATCGTGTACCACGAGCTCGATCGTGCCGAACTGAAGTCCCCGCAGCGCCGCGGCGAGCTCTCGCAGAAGAGCCGGATCGAGTGCCCCGACTTCGTTCAGCGCATGACCGTTCATTGCGTCCTCGCTTTCCCAGCTGACAACGATTCCGCCCCGGGTTCTGGTGGTCACCAGCCCGGGGCGGAAGTCGCCAGGCCGTTTCGGCCGGGCGTTGATCGTCGCCGGGCGGGCTCAAGGTGCCTGCGGGCAACGACAACACATGGGACTCACAGCACCCACTCCAGATCGGGCTGCAACGTGCTCACCTCCTGCTCGGGCACGAACACGCGGGCGCGCCGCGGCCGCACGAAGACCCGGTCGCCGCGCTGCAACTGGAGCTCGGCGTAGCGTTCGCGGGAGAGCTCCGCCTCGATCGTTCCCCCATCAACCACGCCGGAGAGCTCGAGCCGCACGGAGGCACCCAGCATGCGGCTGTGGTTCACCACCGCTTCGAATGTGTTCCCATTGGGGGCGGTGCAGATCTCTACCTCGTGCGTGCGCACGAACGCCACCGCCGCGCCCTCCTCCGCCCCGGCCCCTTCGGGGACCGCCTGGCTCGGCGAGCCGATGTGGAGCTCACCGCTGTCGAGTCGGGCATGGAACAAGTTTACGCTCCCGAGAAAGCCGTACACGAACGGCGTGGCCGGCCGGTCGTAGACCTCCTCCGGGGTGCCGATCTGTTCCACCCGGCCGTTGTGCATCACGACGATGCGGTCCGCGACCTCGAGCGCTTCGTCCTGGTCATGGGTGACGAACACGCTGGTAATCCGGATCTCGTCGTGCAGCCGGCGAAGCCAGCGCCGCAGCTCCTTCCGCACCCCGGCATCCAGCGCGCCGAACGGCTCGTCGAGCAAGAGCACGCGCGGCTTGGTGGCCAGCGCCCGCGCCAGGCCAACCCGCTGGCGTTGCCCGCCCGACAGTTGGGAGGGATATCGCTTCCCCAGCGGGCCCAGCTGCACCAGGTCGAGGAGCTCGAGCACCCGGCGGCGGATCTCGGCCTCGTTCGGACGGGCCCGACGGGGAAGCACGCGGAGGCCGAACGCCACGTTCTCGAACACGGTCATGTGGCGGAACAGCGCGTAATGCTGAAACACAAACCCGATGCCGCGGTCGCGGGGGCGGCGGGCGGTGGCATCCTCTCCCCCGAACAGGATGGCGCCGGCATCGGGCCGCTCGAGCCCCGCGATCACCCGAAGCAGCGTGGTCTTTCCCGACCCCGACGGTCCGAGCAGCGCCACCAGCTCGCCACCCGGAACGTCGAAGGTCACGTCCTCGAGGGCGGCGAAGCCGCCGAACCGCCGCGTCACGCCGTTGATCTGGATCGCCGGCGTTTGCCGCGTGTCAGGCAACATGGCGGGCTCCTGTGGCGGGCCGTCCGGCGTCTGACTGTGCTCCGAGCGCTTCCCGGAGCCGTACCACGTCGCCTACGATCACAACGGCCGGTGGGTGAACCCCCGCAGCGCGGGCGCGCTCCACGACATCAGCCAGGGTCGCGCCGATCACGCGCTCGGTGGCGAGGGTGCCGTTCTCGATGATCGCTACCGGAGTGTCGGCGGCTTTTCCGTGTTCGAGCAGTCGCGCCACCACGTACGGCAGACGTTCCACGCCCATGAGGACCACCAGGGTGTCCATCCGGGCCAGGGCGGCCCAATCGTGCGCATCGCCTTCCTCGGCCGACCCTGCGCGGTGAGCCGTGATCACCGCGAAGCCGCCCGCGTACCCCCGCGCGGTCACCGGAATCCCCGCGGATGCGGTCGCGCCCAGCACACTCGACACTCCGGGCACGAACTCGACCGGCACCCCGGCCTCGACGCACGCGAGCGCTTCCTCCGCCCCGCGGCCGAACACGAAGGGGTCTCCTCCCTTGAGCCGCACCACCGTCTTCCCCAGCCGGGCTTCGGCGATCAGCAGCGCATTGATCCCCTCCTGCGAGACGCAGCGCCCGTGCGGTGCCTTACCGGCGTACACCCGTTCAGCCGCCGCGGGCGCTTCGTCCAGCAGCGCCGGGCTCATCAGCCGGTCATACACGACGACGTCGGCGCGTCGAAGCGCTTCGAGCCCCCGGACCGTG
This sequence comes from Gemmatimonadales bacterium, assembly GCA_035707305.1. Taxonomy (GTDB): domain Bacteria; phylum Gemmatimonadota; class Gemmatimonadetes; order Gemmatimonadales; family GWC2-71-9; genus DASQPE01. The sequence goes on along the minus strand of DASSUE010000059.1, from coordinate 11,460 downwards.
ATCAATCTCGGATCGCCGGGACCCGCGCCGACCAGATACACGGTGCCTACACCCGTCGCTGAGGAGAACGCCGTAACTGCGGCGAGCTGCGTCTCCCGCAACGGGCTCGGAGCCGTCGACAGCCCCGTGATGCTCGCGATCCGTTCCCACGCCTGCTGCTCGTTTCCGGCTCGCAGCAGTGCCAGGACATCCGAATCGACCAGCCGGTACCAGATCGCCTTTCGCTGCTCGAAGTCCGGCACCGCGGTCGCCAGCCGGGCCCGGATCTCGGCGGCAAGCTCGAGAAAGCGGCCGTACTCGTCGCCGATCTCGCGCTCGAGCCGTTCGCGGAGCCGCACCGCCAGGGCGGGTGCGTGTCCGGCGCTCGATACCGCCACCGTGAGATCGCCGCGGCGAAGGATCGAGGGCAGGATGAACTGGCAGTACGGCACGTCGTCCACGACGTTGATCAAGGCGCCGATGGATATGGCTTCGGCGTGTACGGCGTGGTTCACTTCGGTGTCGTCGGTGGCCCCGATGACCAGAAATGCCCCGGCGAGGTCTCCCGACCGATAGGCCCGCGGCACGTGGATGAACCGGCCGGCCCGGAGCTGCGCCGCCAGACCGGGTCCGAGCGCGGGAGCGATCACGGTGACCCGGGCAGCGGCGGCCACGAGCGCTGCCACCTTCGATTCGGCGACCGCGCCGCCGCCGACCACGACGCACGGCCGGTCCGCGAGGTCGAGGAGCACCGGGTAGTATCGCATCAGCGCGTGCCCACCTCGTGCGGGGTGAGATCGGCTGCGTCGGCGTCCACGTCGGTGCGCACCAGCCCTTGCCCGATGAGATAGTCGAGGATGCGGCGTGCGTTCGCCTCGGCGGTCGCGTCGGTCGTCGACAGCGTGATCTCGGGCCGGAGCGGCGGCTCGTACGGGTCGCTGATGCCGGTGAAGTTCTTGATCGCCCCTCGGCGTGCCTGGGCGTAGATGCCCTTCACGTCGCGCCGCTCGCACTCCTCGAGCGGCGTGTCGACGAACACCTCGACAAACCGGTCGGCGCCGACCAGCGCGCGGGCCTCGTCGCGCGTGGAGCGATAGGGGCTCACCGCAGCCGTGATCACGAGTCCCCCGTGCCGCACGACCTCGGACGCGACGAAACCGATGCGCCGGATGTTGAGATCGCGGTCCTCGCGGCTGAACCCGAGCCCCTTGGACAACAGGGTCCGGACCACGTCGCCGTCGAGCACGGTGACCTGTTTGCCCCGCTCCAGCAGGAGCGCGGTGAGCACGTCGGCGGTCGTGGACTTGCCAGAGCCACTCAAGCCCGTGAACCAGACGCAGGCGCCCTGGCGGAGCCGAGGCGGATAGGCCTCACCGAGGATGCGGGCCACCTCCGGCCGGGTGAACCAGCCGGGGAGCTGGCGTCCTTTGTTGAGGTAGTCGTCGCGCACCTGGGTGCCGGAGATCGTCGCCGTGCGGACGCCCGCGGGCACCTTCGAGATCTCCTCGTAGTGGTCTTCGTCGGGCAGGTAGGTGAGCTCGTGAAACGGGATGACCCCGATCTCGAGCTCGTCCGCATGCGCCTCCACTAACTGCTGGGCATCGTACGGGCCGTAGAACGGTCTGCCGCTGCTGTCGCTGCCGGGGCCGGCGTGGTCGCGGCCCACGATGAAGTGACTTGCACCGTAGTTCCGACGGATCAGAGCGTGCCAGACGGCTTCACGCGGGCCGGCCATCCGCATCGCGAGCGGCAGGAGCGACAGGAGAATGCGATCCGGGTCGTAGTGGTGCCTCGCCAGCGCCTGATAGGTCCGAACCCGGGTGTAGTGGTCCACGTCGCCCGGCTTCGTGAGACCCACGACCGGATGCAGCAACAGGACACCGTCGACCGATGCGGTCGCCCGCTTGGTGAGTTCCTCGTGTACCCGGTGAAGCGGATTGCGGGTTTGGAAGGCGACGACCTCCGACCGGCCGAGGCTCGACAGCCGTTCGCGGGTCTCGCCCGGGGTGAGCCGGAGTGCCTGGAAGTCGTGGTGGGGAGGCAGGCGAAGCACCGTGACCCTGCCGCTCAGGCTCACCGGACCCCACCGCCGGCTTTCGGCAAGGAGAGGATGCTTCTCGTCCGTCGTGCCGAGCACCTGCCGACCGAAGGCGTCGCGGTCCCACTCGTAGATTTCCTCCACCCGGAGCACGGCCAGCAGGTTGTTCTTGGCGTCACGCAGCGCGACCTCCTGGTCGAGCGCGAGCGCGTCGGAGCGTTCGACCGGGAGCGTGACCGGAATGGGGAACAGCGTTCCGTCCGCCAGACGCAGGTCGGCTACTACCCGCTCGTAGTCGGCGCGGCCCAGGAACCGGTCGAGCGGCGAGAAGGCTCCGGTGGCCAACAGCTCGAGATCGCAGACCGCACGGTCCGACAGCTGAAGGGACGGCAGCGTCGCCGCGCGGGCTCGGAGCTCGGGCAGCGCCTCGGCGGGCGCGCGAAGGTCCACCAGGGTGCCGCCGTAGGGGGGAATCAGCAGCTCGGACTTGATCGACGTCACAGCTCTCTCCGTGTTTGGGTCAGGCGCCGACGCTCACGTCCTTGACCGCGACCCCTGCGGGGCCGATGTCGAGCGTGAGGCCCGCTGCCGGGGTTTCGATCGCCAACGTGAAGCGGCCGGGCCCTCGCGCGGCGAACCGCAAACGGTCGAGCGGTTGCCCCCGCAGGGCGCCGAGTGCGTGGTTCACCTGCGCCAGCGCGGACGCGAGCGACTGTCCGGCCGGCGTGGCGTCGAAGACGCGGGTCACGGCGGCTTCGGCGTGCGGGCCATGCACGTGCCGAACCCGGCCGGTTCGGAGACCGAGGTCCAGCAACCGTTCCAGGGATGGCACCAGCGTGTCGTCCACTTCGCCGTCGGCCACCGCCGCGGCGAGCGCGAGATACGTGTCGCGGGCCGCCGGGTCCGCGATGGTGTCACGCACTGCGGCCGCCTCCATTGTCAGGACCTCGCGGGCGTCGTCGTCAACCTTGACTGTCAAGTAGCACCTCCAGCTCGTGCTCGAACCCACCGGTCTCGATCGTGCAATGCATGCCACACTCTTTCGGCGCGTTGGTTTCCCACCACCACCGGCCGGCGCGCGGATCTTCTCCCGGCGCGGTCCTGCGGGTGCATGGCGCGCACCCGATGCTCGTATAGCCCTGGGCGTAGAGCGCGTGCGACGGCACCTGATGCGACCGGATGTAGTTCCACACCTCCTCATGGGTCCAATCCGCCAGCGGGCTGATCTTCGCGATGCCGCCGTGGTCGTGATCGATCTCGATTTTCCGGATGTTCGACCGGCTCGCCCACGTTTCGCGCCGGAGGCCGGTGATCCACCCGTCGAGGCCGTCGAGCACGCGCTGGAGCGGGCGCACTTTCCTGACCTGGCAGCAGAGCAGCCGGTGCGGCACCGAGCGATAGAAGAGATTGACGCCGTTGTGCCGCACCATCTGCTCGGTCTCGCGCGCGTCGGGCACGTACACCTCGATCGGCAGTGCGTAGCGCTCGCCCACCTGGTCGATGAGATCGTAGGTCTCCTGGTGCATCCGGCCCGTGTCGATGGTGAAGGCCCGCACCTTGGGATCGATCCGCCATGCCATGTCGAGCAACACCATGCCTTCGGCCTGGAACGAGGTGCAGAGCGCCACCCGCGATCCATAGCGCTCGAGCGCCCATTGGAGCACGGCCTCCGGCGGCTGATCGTCGTACTCGACGGCCAGCTCCCCTGCCTCGACGTCGTCCAGCAGTTCGTGGTCGTTACGCATCGACCGGCTCCGCCCGCCTGGTGGCACGTGGTCTGAGCTCGGCGCGCACGTCCTCGATCGGCCGCAGGGTGGCGGCGGCCACCAGCTCATCATCGCCCTTTCGGTCGGTAAACGCGCGGAAGTCTTCGCCCGGCTCACGCTGCTCGATCCAGAAACGCACCAGTCGCTCCACGTGTTGGTTCACCTGGTCACCGGGCACGCGTTTCACCACCGGCAGCCCGATCGCCGCCCGTCCCGCCTGCCCGCCCCGCAGATAGACGTCGTATCCCTCCTGCTTCTCTCCCTCCGCCGTGCGCTCGCGGAGCGTGGTCCCCTGCAGGCCGATGTCCCCGGTCCAGTGGTGGGCGCACGCATGGGGGCACCCGTCGAGGTGAATGCGTAGCGTCGACGCCTCTGCGCCGAAGGTGGCTTCGAGGTGATCCATGAGCCCAACCAGCCGCGGTTTGGTGAGCGCGACGGCGTAGTTGCAGAGCGGCGATCCGGTGCAGGCGATGCTCACAGCCCGGAGCCGGCTCGCGCCCAGCGGGAAACCGATCCGTTCGACCTCCGCTACGACCTGCTTCACCCGCCCAGCGGGGATATGCGTCAGGATGAAGTTCTGCTCCCGGGTGAGGCGGATGCCGGCGCCTTCGCGCTCGGCGACATCCGCCACCCGCTGCAGCTGATTGCCGTTGGCCAATCCGGCGGTAATCGGAAATCCGACGTACGCGAGCCCGTCCTGGCGCTGCGGATGCACACCGGTGAGGTGCTCGCCGGCTCGCGCCGCCGGGAGGTCGAAGTCGATCAGGCGCCGGCCCAGCCGCTCTTCCACCAGCTCGCGGTACTTCGCCGGGCCGACATCGTCCATCATGAACTTGAGCCGCGCCTTCACACGCGACATCCGGTACTTGGGGGTCTCCTTCCATACGTCGATGATGGCCCGTAGCATCTCGATGGTGTCGGCGACGGGCACGAACACGCCGAGAGTCTTCGACAGTCGCGGCACGGTGGATAGACCGCCTCCCACCCGGACGGCAAAGCCAGGCGCGCCGTGGTGCACCGCACCGACCAGCGCGATGCAGTGCATCTCCGGGAGGTTGCAGTGATACGGGCACGCGGCCAGCGTGATCTTGTGCTTGCGTGGCAGATCGGAGTACTCGCGGTTCCCGTAGAAGAACCGGGCGACGTCGGCCAGCACCGGCTGCACGTCGAACAGCTCCGACTCGGCGATCCCTGACACCGGGCATCCGGTGACGTTGCGGACGGTGTCGCCGCACCCGCCGGCCATGGTGAATCCCGCGCGGCCCAGCACCTCGAACACCGGCGGCAGATCCGCGAGTCCGATCCAGTGAAGCTGGACGTTCTGACGCGTCGTGAGCTCCGCGTACCCGCGCCCGTACGCCTCGGACAGCCGGCCGATGGTCCGAAGCTGCGGCGCCGTGAGGACCCCGCCGGGAATCTTCACCCGCATCATGAAGTACCCGGTCTTCGGCTTGTCGTGGTACAGGCCGTACCACTGCAGCCGGACGATGTCTTCCTCCGACACGCTTTCGTAGCTCCGTCGCGCGAGCTCCGGAAACTCGTGCACGATGTCGAGCGGGAACTTCTCGGCCTTGAGCCGCTCGATCGAGTTTCGCTTGATGAGTTGTTCTCGCGTGATCGCGTCGATCATGCCCCGTTCCACCCACAAAAGAAAAAAGGCCCGGGAGCGCTGCTCCGGGCCTTGAAACCATCGGTCCCGACGCCGCTCCGTTACCTGCTGGAGCCCGTCGGGACCGGTTTACGTGAGCCGCCTGCCTGCTGTTAGGCGCGCCCGCCGCACGCGGACCCTGGGGGGCTCCACGAGCGACAACAACACATCGGGGCGAAAAGGCGGCTTAGCATAACTATGCACAGTCTCGTCGACCCCGGGCGGTCTGTCAAGGGCCGCCGCTGGCCGTCGCTCACTCCGCGAAGCCCGCTTAGCTTTCGCACTCCCGACAGCCGAGGGTGTGGCATGACCGTCGTGTACGTCATCATCGGTCTTGTTGCCGGCATCCTCGCCGGCATGTTCGGCATCGGCGGCGGCCTGTTGATCGTACCCGCCCTTGTGTTCATCGCGCGGATGCCGATTCTGGTCGCCACCGGCACCTCACTGGGAGCGCTGGTGCTTCCAGCCGGCCTTCTCGGAGCCATCGTCTACTACCGGGCCGGGCATCTGAACGTGCCCGCGGCGCTGTTGATCGCGCTCGGACTCTTCGTCGGTGCGTACGTTGGCGCGGAGGTCGCGCACACGCTCAAGACCGCCACCGTCACCCGGCTGTTCGCCGTGTTTCTCGTCCTCGTCGCGGTGCGGCTGTGGTTCGAGGCCTGACCGCTGGAGTTGTTCGATGACTCGCGTCGCCGTTGCTTCGCTGATCGTGCTCGCCGCGTGCGGCGGCCAGCAATCGCGGTCCGGACCCGCGGCGGTGGCTCCCGCGCGGACCGCGCAGATGGTCGATACCGCCGGGAAGAGCGTCGGGAGTGCATCGCTGCTCGAGGCCCGCGGCGGCCTGCTGCTGGTGCTCAAGTTGCAGCGCATGCCGCCGGGCACCCACGGATTGCATATCCACGAGGCGGGGACGTGCACCCCGCCCACGTTCGAATCGGCCGGGCCGCACCTGAACCCGGACAAGCGGAAGCACGGAGCTAGAAATCCGGCGGGTCCGCACGCGGGTGACCTCCCAAACGTGCGGGCGCAGGCCGGTGGGGCGGTGGATACGACGCTGACGTTGTCGCGCGACCCCCTCGCGGAGCTGTTGACCCGGGGAAGTGCCCCGCGCGCCCTCGTGCTCCACGCCCGCGCCGACGACATGATGACCGATCCAAGCGGTAACTCGGGCGATCGGATCGCATGCGGGGTGCTGGGCGCCTGACGTTCCGACGCCGGATCGGGGCGGGCGTCATGCTCGCCGCGGCCGGCGCGGTGGTCGGGTGCACCCCGGATCGCTCGGCGGACGAGCTTCCCGCGGCTGCCGAGGTGCTCGCACTGCTCAAGCAGGGCGGCGGGAGCGCGGTCGCCGTGACCGCGCCCGATGCCGGCGATCCCCGTCTCCGTCCTCGCACCTTTCCGGCAAAGGCGAGCCAGGTGGCGCGAACCATCGAGGAGACCGTGACACCGCTTCCCCGATGGCAGGTGATCGCCGGGCGAAGCGGGGTCATCTGGCTCACCCACCGAACCCGCCTCGGCTTCGTGGACGACGTCTACCTGCTGCTGGTGCCGACCGGCGATTCGACGGTGGTCTTCGCTCGCAGCGCGTCCCGCGTCGGCGACTTCGATTTCGGCCAGAACCGCAGGAACCTCGGCGAGCTGTGGGCGGCGCTGGATGAACGGGCTGAGCCTCAACCCCCAGCTCGCCCGTTGTCGCCCGTTCTCGACTCCTCTCGTCCCTGATGCTTCGCCTCACCGACGCCGGTTTCTATTGCGAGGCCGGACAGTTTCACGTGGATCCCTGGCGACCGGTCGATCGGGCCGTCGTTACCCACGCGCACGGGGACCACGTGGCATGGGGATGCGGGGCATATCTGACCTCGCGCGAGGGTGCCGCGGTGCTGGCGGCACGGCTCCCACCCGACGCGGCCATCGAATCGCTCACCTACGGCGAGCACCGGCGCCTCGGCGACGTCGATCTCTCCCTCCATCCAGCGGGGCACATCCTCGGCTCAGCCCAGGTCCGCCTCGAGCGCGGTGGCGAAGTATGGGTCGTGTCCGGCGACTACAAGACCGACCCCGATCCCACCTGCACCGCGTTCGTCCCGCTCCGCTGCCACACCTTCGTCACCGAAAGCACGTTCGGGCTTCCGATCTATCGCTGGCCGCCGCAAGCAGACGTGCTTCGCGACATCAACGCCTGGTGGCTGGGCAATCGCGATGCCGGCCGGGTTTCGCTGCTGATGGGCTACGCGCTGGGAAAGGCACAGCGCCTCATCGCCGGGCTGGACCCGGCCATCGGTCCGATCCTGACCCACGGCGCAGTCGAGCGCATGACCGCGGTCTACCGTGCCGCGGGCATTCCGCTCCCGGCCACGACCTACGCGGGTACGGACACGCGACGGCGCGAGTGGGGCGGGGCGATCGTGATCGCACCCCCCGGAGCGTCGGCGTCACCCTGGGCCCGGCGGTTCGGTGACAGCGCGACGGCCTTCGCGTCGGGATGGATGCGGGTGCGCGGAGCGCGACGCGGACGATCGGTGGATCGTGGCTTCACGTTGAGCGATCACGTGGACTGGCCGGGCTTGCTCGAGGCGCTCGCCGCGACCGGTGCCGAACGGGTGTGGGTCACCCACGGGTTCACCGGCGCGCTCGTGCGCTGGCTCGCGGAGCGGGGGATCCAGGCCCAGGCGGTGGCGACGCGATTCGAAGGGGAGTCCGACGATCCCGATGCCGACGCAGCCGCCGACCAGCAGCACGAGTGATGAAGGCGTTCGCCCGGCTCTATTCCGAGCTGGATGAGACCACCGCGACCAACGAAAAGGTCGCGGCGCTCCGTCGCTATTTCGCGAGCGCGCCGCCCGCCGACGCCGCCTGGGCGGTCCATTTTCTTACCGGCAGACGACTAACCCGCCTCGTCGCAGCCGCCGCGCTCCGGGCGTGGGCCGCGGAGGAGGCGGCAATCCCCGACTGGCTGTTCGAGGAGTGCTACCACGCCGTCGGGGATCTCGCGGAGGTCATCGCGCTCCTGCTTCCCGAATCGACGGCCGCCGCGGATCGCTCGCTCTCGCAGTGGGTGGAAGAGCGTCTGCTAGCGCTGCGCGGTCAGGCGCCCGACGCCCAGCGCGCGATCATGCTCGAGGCTTGGCGGACGTTGGGTACAAGGGAACGGTTCGTGTGGAATAAGCTCATCACCGGCGGCTTCCGGGTGGGGGTATCGCAGCAGCTGGTGGTCCGCGCGCTGTCGGAGGTGAGCGGCGTTCCCGAAGGTGCGGTCGCGCACCGGCTCATGGGCGCGTGGGATCCGACGCCCGAGTTCTTTGCCCGCGTCACCGGGGCCGACGTAAGCGACACCGACGCAAGCCGGCCATACCCGTTCTGCCTGGCGTATCCGCTGGACGGAGATGCGGCCGAGTTGGGAGATCCGTCCGAATGGCTCGCGGAGTGGAAATGGGACGGCATCCGGGCACAGCTCATTCGGCGCGAAGGCCGGACATGGCTCTGGTCTCGGGGTGAAGAGCTGCTCAACGGCCGGTTTCCGGAAGTGGAATCCGCCGCCTCCCTTCTGCCGGAAGGCACGGTGATCGATGGCGAGCTGCTCCCGTGGCGCGAGCAGCGGCCGCTTCGGTTCGCGCAGCTCCAGCGCCGCATCGGACGCAAGACGCTGGGTGCCAAGCTGCTGGAGGACATACCCGTGGCGCTCCTCGCCTTCGATCTGCTGGAGCTCATCGGGCACGACCTTCGATCACTGCCGCTCCGCGAGCGTCGCGCGCGGCTCGAGCAGCTTCTCGGAGCCGTGCCCGGCGAACGCATCGTCGTCTCTCCCGAGGTCGCCGCGCTCACCTGGGAAGAGGCCCGCGAACTCCAGGCCACCGCTCGCAGCCGCGGAGCGGAAGGGATGATGCTCAAGCGCCGCTCCTCTCCCTATCGCGCCGGCCGGGGTCGGGGCGATTGGTGGAAGTGGAAGGTGGAGCCGCTGACGGTCGATGCCGTGCTGATCTACGCCGAGACGGGCCACGGTCGGCGGGCCGGGCTCTTTACCGACTATACCTTCGGCGTGTGGGACGGCGACCGGCTGGTTCCGTTCGCCAAGGCGTACTCAGGACTGAGCGACGAAGAGATCCGCCGGGTGGACGCCTTTATCCGGCGGCACACCATCGACCGCTTCGGACCGGTGCGCACCGTCAAGCCGGAGTTGGTATTTGAGCTCGCCTTCGAGGGCATCCAGCGCTCCTCTCGCCACAAGTCAGGGATCGCGGTTCGCTTTCCGCGAATGGCACGCTGGCGCACCGACAAGCGAGCCGAGGATGCCGACACGCTCGAAACCGTGAGGGCGCTGCTGCAAACAAGCGGTGACCAATAGCAGATCTGGTCCCGCTTAGCTTCCGCCGATGCCCGCGTACTACTGTGTCACCTGCGGCACTCAACACGCCGACACGCCCGAGCCTCCCGCCGAGTGCCCCATCTGCCTGGACGAGCGGCAGTATGTGCGGTGGAGTGGTCAGGCTTGGACCACGCTCGATGCGCTCCGGCAAACCCATCGCAACCGAATCGAGCCCGAGCCGCCCGGGCTGCTGGGCATTGGCACCGAACCGAAATTCGCGATCGGCCAGCGGGCCCTGGTGGTGTCACACCCGGTTCACCCGGTGTTGTGGGATTGCGTGTCACTGGTGGACGACGCGTCGGTCGGCGCGATCGGTACTGCCGGCGGCGTCGCGGCAATCGCCATCTCCCATCCACACTATTACGCCGGCATGATCGAGTGGAGCATCGCGCTCGGCGGCGTGCCGGTGTATCTGCATGAAGCCGACCGCCGGTGGGTCATGCGTCCGCATCCTGCCATCCGGTATTGGAGCGGTGACACCCATCGCTTGGCTGACGGACTGACCCTGATCCGGGTGGGCGGTCACTTCGACGGCGGGACGATCCTCCACATGGCCGCGCACCCGCCGGGCGGCGCGATGCTGACCGGGGACGTCATGCAAGTCTGCGAGGATCGCCGCTGGGTCAGCTTCATGTACAGCTACCCGAACTTCATCCCCTTGCCTCCGAACACGGTGCGGCGTATCGCAGCGGCGGTGGCGCGGTACCGGTTCGACACGCTCTACGGGGCGTGGTGGGGCCGGATCATCGCGTCTGGAGCGCATCAGGCGGTGCAGCGATCGGCGGAGCGCTACGTCGCTCATTTGAGCGCGGGCGCATGAGTACTGTTATCCCCGACCTGCTCGCCGCCCGCTCGCAAATGGCGGTGTCGCTCGCCTTCCATATTGTTTTCGCCGTCATTGGCATCGGCATGCCGGTGCTCATGGTGGTCGCCGAACGCCGGTGGCAAACCACCGGGGACGCCGCGTATCTCGAGCTCGCCAGGCGTTGGGCGAAGGGCACGGCCATTCTCTTCGCGGCGGGGGCAGTCTCAGGCACCATCCTCTGGTTCGAGCTCGGTCTCACCCTCAAGCTCGTGCTGCTCGCCCTGTTCGTCGGTGCGCTCGTGCTCATCCCGTCTCTGTATTATCTCTTTCGCATCTTCAAGGGACGACCGACCTGATGCTCCGGCTCGACACCGACCGGCTGCGGCTGGTACCGCTCTCCTCCGCCGCCATCGATGCGCTGCTCGCGGGCGACGGCTCGCGCTTGCGCGAGCTGACCGGCGCCAGTTTCCCCACGCCGGTGCGCCCTCCACCGTTGACGGAGCAACTGCTGCCGATGGTGCGTGCCCGGGTCGCGGCCGATGACCGCCAGGAGGGATGGTGGACCTGGGTGGTGGTGCGCAAGGATACCGGCGAGGCGGTTGGTTCCGTGGGTTTCGGCGGCGGTCCGGATGCGGAGGGTGCCGTGATGGTGGGCTATGCCACCTATCCGAACGTCGAGCGCCGCGGTTACGCCACCGAAGCGACGGAAGCGCTGGTAGAGTGGGCGCTCGGCCACCACGATGTCGTGCGGGTCTGCGCCAGCATGCCGCCGGACAACGCCGCGGCCATCCGGGTAGCCCAGAAGATCGGCATGCGCCTGCTGGGTACGGTCTGGGAAGAAGACCTCGACGACGTGCTGCT
>DASSUE010000058.1:0-6879 GCA_035707305.1 Gemmatimonadales bacterium | reverse complement strand
GCCGCGATCCGCCTGGGCGTCCACTGCTCCGCTGGGCTCGCCCGGCCGTCGACCATGACGAAGTCGTTGCCCGACCCGGTCATCTTGAAGAAGTGGGTCGCGGTCACGTCGCCCCCGTCAGCGAACGAAGCCGGAGCCACCAGACCATCCAGATCGCCTCCCGGACGATCCGCTTGCTCATCTTGCTCTGTCCCTCGACCCGGTCGGTAAAGACGATCGGAATCTCGCGGATCCGAAATCCCTTCTTCCAGGCGAGAAAGCTCATCTCGATCTGAAAGGCGTAGCCGTTCGACTTCACCCGGTCCAGCGCTATCGCTTCCAGGACCCTGCTGCGAAAGCACTTGAACCCGCCGGTGGAATCGGCCAGTGGAAGCCCAGTTACGATGCGAGCATACTGATTGGCGCCGATTGACAACAGCAGGCGGGACATGGGCCAGTTGATCACGTTGACACCGCTCTTGTATCGCGACCCAACCACCAGATCCGCGTCCTCGATGGCCCGCAAGAATTCGGGCAGAAACTTCGGATCGTGAGAGAAGTCGGCATCCATCTCGAACACGTAGTCGTACTGGCGGTCGAGCGCCCAGCGAAATCCCGCCAGGTAGGCCTTGCCCAAGCCCTCCTTCGTGGAGCGATGCAGGACATGCACCCGCGGGTCGGCGCGGGCCAGGTCATCGGCGAGCTGCCCGGTGCCGTCGGGCGAGTTGTCGTCGACCACGAGGACCTCGAGCCGCGGGTCCTGGAGGAGAATGGCGGGCACGAGCAGCGGGATGTTCGTGCGTTCGTTGTACGTCGGCACTATGACCAGCGCACGCTCAGCCACCCGACCCCCGAGCGCGAATGAGCGGAGTGGCGATTAGGCCGGCGGTCGCCAGTATGGCAAGCAGCGTCACCAATCGCCCACGCCGGTAACTTGCTGAATCGAACCACAGCCGGACGTCGCGCGCGCCCGGCGGAAGAACCACGCCCAGAAATGCGTGGTCCGCACGGATGAGCGCGGCGGGTTTCCCGTCGATGCTGACATGCCAATCAGGATACCAGGATTCGCTGATCACCAGGTAGGTCGGCTTGGGATCCGCACCGTGGAGCGCGACGCGCATCCGGCCCGGTTCCCATTCCAGCACTTCGGCCCGGGTCTCGGCCGGGGCCGGCATGTGTCCCGGCTTGATGGGCTCCGGCGTGATCGAGGCGGTATCCGGGAGCACCGCGACCTGCCGATAAGGAAAGCGCGGATCTGCCAGCGCCCCGGGCGCCTGGGCGTCCGGCACCTTCACGGCCGCCGGCAGCACTCGTGCCCACGGCACGGCCGAATCCCGCTCGAACAACACCGCCGGACGGCCGGAGCTGGCGAGCACGGGGCCGGTCACGTGATGCCAGCCGGCCAACGTCTGGGTGTCGGGCAACACGAGATACCTGGTCGCAACCAGGTCGAGCACGTTTTGACTTCCCAGGTTCGCCCACACGTTCTTGCCGCCCAGGAGCTCGTCATAGAACCGAAGCTCGTTGCCATGATAGCCGAGCACGCTGGGAATTCGCTGCGCCATCAGGAGCGAGGGGAAATACACACCGCTTGGGGGTGGGAGATCGAGCATGCGGAACGGCCCCCGCGCAGCTTTCACCCGTGAGACGACGTCGTCGGTGTCGAACAGGCGATGCGCAGGGTCCTGATACTCGAAGAACAATCGGTCCACGCTCCAGAGATCGGCGACGGCGATGACGGGGAACACTAGTGCAGCCGCCACGCCGCGAAGCCGGCCGGATCGGAGGGCGAACGCTACCGCCGCGGTGGCGACCACCACCGCCAGGAGCCGGCCCGCCCCGGCCTGGAGCGCGCCGGCGTTCGCCCCGACTCGCTCAGCCTGCTGCGGGGTCGTGAGCAACGTGGCGACACCCTGAAGCCCGCCGACCAGCCCCAGCAGAGCGAACACACCCAGCGCCCCCACCACGAAGGCGAGGGTACGGCGAGGGACGTCGCCTCGTAGCAGCCGGTCGGTGCCGATCCCCGCCCACACCGCAACGAAGAGCGCGACGAGAAAAAAAGCCATGCCGGGCGCACGCACCTTCTTCATCATCGGCATGACCTCGTACCAGAGCCGATAAAACGGGGTATGGCCCCCGAACGAGATCAAGAGAAAGATTCCCGCGATCGCACCGGTCGCGATCAGCAGCGGGTGCCGGCGGCGGTCGCCCCAACCCAGGGCAGCCAGAAGCACCACGCTCGCGCCGAGATACTCGGTGTGCAGCTTGAAGAAGTTGCGGCCCCAGTATTCGTCCAGGACGCCGTTGAATTGGGGCAGGATTGCGGTGACAAGCTCCTCCGGAGGCATCGAGAATGCCGTGGCGTATTCCCATCCGCCGCTCGGCCCGCCAGCGGCGCGTGGCGAAAACGGGATGTACTCGAGGAACGGGATGACCTGAATCGCCGCGATGGCAACACCGAGCATGACGGCGCCGAGCGCAATCCCAATAGGAACCAGAGGTTTCCGTTCGCGATTGCGCTCGGGATCGCGGAGCGCGAGCCACAGCGTCCACAGGCCCGCCGCGACCAGCAGGTAGTAGGTCATCTGGTAGTGCGGGCTCAGCATGCAGAGACCCACCGTTAGTGCCAGCAGTCCATATCCCCAGAGCTGCCGGTGGCGGACCGCCGCGAGCAATCCAACGAACGCCAGCGGCGCCAGTGCGGACACGAACAGCTTGCCGTCGTGCCCGGGCTTTACCAGTGACGCGACGATTCCCGTGAGCTGATATGCCACGCCGCCGGTCACGGCGCCCGCCCACCCCACCGACAAGCGCCGGAGCAAGCAGTACATCGCCACACCGGCGAGCAGAATGTGCCCCGCGAAGCCGAGGTTCATCGCAGTGTCCACCGGCAGGATCCAGCGAAGCCACGCGGTAGGATAGAAGACGTCGCCGTGCTGCGCGGCGACGAACGGCAGCCCGCCGAACAGATACGGGTTCCACTGGGGTATGCTGCCGTGCTCCCGAAAGTACTCGGCACTCCAGGCCCGGAAGCCGTATCCCACCACGTGCTGATCGTCGCCCAGCAGGAACCGCCCGCTGAGCATGGGCCAGCACAAGGTGAGAGTTGCCAGTCCGAACACGAGTAGCGCGACAAGCAGCGGGCGGCGCGGCTGCCAGATGTCGTCGGCAGGATCAGTCGGGGACACGCGCACTCCGGTTCGAGAAGGCGAGGAAGGGGGCCGCGGCGCCGAGCTCGGTGATCGTGAGCAGCACCCGGGACGCGAGCGCGAGCATGGTTGCGGCAGCAAGCCCCAGCGGCGCTTGTAGCAGCAGGATCATGACGCCTTCGCGCACACCGATGCCCCCGGGCGCGATCAGGGCCAGGAAGCCTGCGACGTACGATGCGGTGAAAGCGCCAACCGCGGTGGCGAAGTCGAGCTGAGCGTCGGGCAGCAGTCCCCGGGTCAGGCATATCAGCGATGCGCCGTAGCCCAGCCAGGCAACGAAGCAGCTCACGATGCCCAGCGCTACAGCACCGGGTGACGGTGGGCGTGCATCGGCGGGGTCGACGCCGGCGAGACTCAGGAGCCGGCGTGCCGCCGGCGGCCATAAAACCAGGCTCACGGCGGTGAGGCTGGCCAGGATCAAGACGGTCAGGCCGGCCCGGGTGCCGGGATGAGCGGCTTCGAGCGTCACGGTTCCGGCCCACCCGACCAACGCCGCACCGGTTCCCAGCCCCAGCGCCTGCATGACGACCGCGGAGGCCGCGGCGGCCCACGGGGCGACACCCGCACGCTGGGCCAGCACAGTCATTCCGGCGAGTGCCCAGACTTTGCCCGGGAGATACTTGCCGAGGTTGGACACGGTCCAGATTCGCGCGGCGCTGATCCGGTCGAGCCGCTGACCCCAGCTCTCGAGCATGACCCGCCACGACGCGATGAGCACCGCGTACATCGCCCAGGTGATGACGGCGCTCGCGAGCAGGTACGCCGGGCGCGGCTCCAGCTGGATGGGTTGGGCGCGAAGCTCAGCCCAATTGCGCACCAGGGTGCGCACCGCCAGCACGATGACCGCCGCACCAAGGAGCCACTGCGTCACGCGCCACACGCGCGCCTTATTCACCACGGGCCTCGCGATACCATCCCTCGTACACGCTCGCCACATGATCGGGGGCGAGCCGTGCACGCCAGACCTCGCCGGCCGAGCGGGCGAGCGTGAATCGCTGGGTATCGTTGAGCACCCCGAGTACCGCGTCGGCGATGGCATCGGCGACGGGAAGTGTGAGGCGCCCGGGCCCCCGCTGCGGGATCACATCCAGCAGCCCGCCCCCGTCCCAGCAGCCGATGACGGGCACACCAACCATCAACGCTTCCGCAGCCGCGAGACCGAACCCTTCGGCCTGCGCTGGCAGCAGCATGATCTCGGCCCGCGCGAGTGCGGCGGGGATCTGCTCGGGGGGAACCCGCCCGGCGAAGTGGACCAGGTCGGCCACGCCCCGGCGGGAAGCCAGCGATTCGAGCGCCGGGCGCTCGGGGCCGTCACCCACCACGGTGAGGCCCATGGGATTGCCGAGGTCCTTGAGCGCGGCGATCGCTTCGACGGCGAGGTGCACCCGCTTCTGTGGAACCAGCCGGGCGATGGTGATCGCCCCGCCGTCGCCCTCGGTCCAGGGCCAATCAGTGGTGTCGACCGGCATGGGCTGGACGTACTGCTTGGGGATGTGGCGACCGGTGGCATCCTGAATCCAGCCCACCAGCTCCTTCGACACGGCAGTGACGACCTTGGCGCGCCGGAACACCGGTCGGGCCAGGCTGCGGGCGAGCGCCGAGCGACGTAGGAGAGCCGCATCGGTGCCGTGACTCGTGAGTACCGACGCCACGCCGCGTGGCAGCGCCAGGCCGGCGGGGATCCACCAATGCGCGTGTACCACGTCGGCCCCGTCGCGCAGCTGAGCGCGTATTGCGCGGCGGAACGCGCGCCACAGGTCGACCAGCGCGACCAGCCCGCCCGGCGTGTTCGCCGCCTCCTGCATGCGGCCGCTGTACGCTAGCGTCTCCCGCGATGGTACCGCGTAGCGAACCCGCTCCACGGGGATGCCGTCCTGCTCGTCCCGCCCCCCCTTCCCCGCGTCGCTGGGCGCGATGACACGCACCTCGTGGCCGCGCCGGACCAGACCTTGGGCCAGCGTCGCCAGGAACGACCCCGACAGGTCACCGGGCCAGCGGGGATAGTTGTGGGTCACGAAGACGACCCGCACGGATCAGTCCCGACCGTCGCCGAGCCGTGCGAGCGTGCGGGCGATCTCGCGGTTCTCCTCGCGAAGCCCGGCGATCATCTCCCCGACGAAGCCGAACCCGAACAGGGCGACGCCGCTGATCACCATCGTCTCGACGAGGTTGAGGAAGGGGCGGAAGCCGATGCCGTACCCGAACCGGAGCACCAGCGCGACGACACCCACCAGGAAGCCGACCGCGAACAGCACGGCGCCGGCGACGCCGAAGAACAACATGGGCTTGCGTCCGAAGCGGAGCTGGAACCACACCGATAAGAGGTCGAAGACCCCGACAGGGATGCGCCGCCAGTTGAACTTCGACACGCCGGCCTTGCGGGCGTACAGCGGGACGGGATGCGAGGTGAGTCGGAACCCGTCCGCGGCGGCGATCACGACCATGTAGCGGTGCCAATCCGGCCGGAGCGGCACGCCGGCGAGCACCCCACGTCGCCACGCCTTGACCGAGTTGAGGTCGGTGACCGCGACGCCGAACAACCGCCGGCAGAGCCAGTTGTAGATCCCGGACACGAACGCCTTCTCGTATTTCCCCTGTTTGGTGCCGGTGACGATATCGGCCTGTCCGGCGAGAATCGGGCGGACCAGGGGCGGGATGTCCTCGGGGAGATACTGGAGGTCGGCCGGATAGAAGACGAACACCTCGCCCCTGGCGGCATCGCCGGCCGACCGGAGCGCGTCGGCGATGCCCTGCTGGCGGCGGTGGGTGACGACCCTGAGGAAGGGGAATCGACTCTGCAGCTCGCGCAGCACGCGGTCGCTTCCGTCGCGCGACCCGTCGTCCACTACTACCACCTCGAACCGAATCCCGGTGGGACTCAGGGCGGCATCGCAGCGCTCGACGAACTCGGGGAGGTTCGGCGCCTCGTCCTTGGCCGGCACGAGCACGCTGACGTCCACGACGTCGGCGGGTGCGGCCGGAAGCGTCATACGCGCTTTCGCATTCTCGCGGGAAGGATCCCGAGCTGGTCGCGATACTTCGCGACCGTGCGCCGGGCAATCTGAATCCCCTGCTCCTGGAAGAGGTGCACGATCTGCTGGTCGGTAAGCGGCTTCGAGGGATTTTCCTCGCCGACCATCTTCTGGAGCTTGGCGCGGATGGAGCGGGCGCTGGCATCCTCGCCGGATGCGGTCGACAGGGCGCTCGAGAAGAAGAACTTGAGCGGAAGCACGCCGCGGGGGGTCTGGACGTACTTCTCGTTGGTCACGCGGCTCACGGTGCTCTCGTGCATGTTGATCACCTCGGCCACTTCGCGGAGCGTCAGCGGCTTGAGGTACTCGATGCCCTTCTCGAAGAAATCGCGCTGCCGGTCGACGATGAAGTTCATCACCTTGAGCATGGTCTGGCGGCGCTGCTCGATCGCCTGAATCATCCAGTTGGCGCTGTTCAGCTTGGCCGCGATGAACTCACGATTCTCCTGCGTGAGCTTCTTCTTGTCGCGGGCCACCTCCTGATACGCCCGGCTCAGCCGCAGCCGCGGCATGCCGGTGTCGTTGAGAAAGACGTGATAGCGGTCGCCGATCTTCTCGACGATCAGGTCCGGGATGATGTACCCGTCACTGCGATCCGAGTACTTGAGACCGGGCTTGGGGTCGAAGCGGGCGAGCTGGTCGGCGGCGGCCTGCACCGA
>DASSUE010000057.1:0-2834 GCA_035707305.1 Gemmatimonadales bacterium | reverse complement strand
ACAGGACGGTACCAAGGTCCTCGCCGGCGGGCACAGCTTGATCCCCATGATGAGGTTCCGACTGGCCCAGCCGCCTCGCCTGGTCGACATCGGATCGCTGGACGAGCTGCGAGGCATCGCCGAGCACCGGCGGGGCGCGCGGATCGGGGCCACGACCACCTACCGAGAGGTCCTGGACTCCCAGCTGCTGCGCGAGCGGTTCCCGCTGATTGTCGAAACCACGGATTCGATCGGCGACGTGCAGGTACGGAACCGCGGCACGATCGGCGGCGGGGTGGCACATGCCGACCCTGCGGCCGACATGCCGGCGGTGATGGTCGCGCTCGACGCCACGTTCAACCTGCGCAGCAAGAAGGGCAAGCGCGCGGTGCCGGCCCGGGAGTTCTTCCGGGGTCCGTTCGAGACTGCCCTCGAGCCTGACGAGCTGCTCACCGAGGTCATCCTTCCCCCACCTCCGCGCACCGCTGGGAGCGCGTACGTGAGCTTCGAGCAGGCGGCGTCGGGATACGCCATCGCGGCCGCCGCCGCCGTCATCGGGCTGACCCGCAAGACCATCAGCCATGCAGTCGTGACGCTTACCGGCACCGGCGCCGTCGCACCGATGGTCAAGGCCGCGGAGCAGTTGGTCGGCACCAAGGGTGACGCCGATGCCGTCCAGCGCGTGGCGGCGCAGGCGCTCGATGGTCTCGAGATCATCGGCGACATCCATGCGCCCGCCGAGTACCGCAACCATCTCACGGTGGTGGCGGTTCGCCGGGCGATCACCTCGGCGCTGGAGCGTGCGGGTTAGGCCAGCGTATCCGAAGGACGCCACCGATGAAGCTGAAGTTTTCCGGCGCGCCGGAGATCACCGCGACGCGCGACCATGTCTGGCGCCGCCTCATGGACCCCCACTTCGTGGCGCAATCAGCGCCCGGCGTGGAGTCGGTACAGCCGATCGATGCGAATCATTTCAAGGTCGTGTCGGCATTCGGCGTTGGGGCGGTGAAGGTCCGGTTCACCCTCGACGTGGAGCTGGTCGACGTCGTGGCCCCTGAGCGCGCCACCATGCGGGCTCGAGGCAAGGCCCCGGGATCCAACGTCGACGTCACCGCGTCGGTGCAGGTGGGCGACGCCGGTCCGGGGCGAGTTCGCCTCAACTGGACCGCGGACAGCGATGTCAGCGGCACGGTCGCCAGTGTCGGCGCGCGGCTGCTCGAGGGAACGGCCAAGAAGCTCACCGAGCAATTCTGGACCGACTTCGCGCGGCGGGTGGAGGCGGATGGCAAGTAGTACGGGTACGAGTACGTGCGGATTGCCCGACTGACCACTCCCCAGCTGGCCGACCGCGCAGCGTCTGATCTAACGGGCGCGGTGTTGCTCGCCTCGGTTCGCCTTCCGGACGGTCAGCTCGCTAAGGGAACCCGAATCGACCAGACGTCCGCGGCCCGCCTCACGGCTGCGGCCCGCAACGGTGTCCTCACCGAGCCTCTTCGGCTCGCCTGGCCCGATCCCGACGATCTTCATGAAGACGACGCCGCGAGCGGCCTGGCCCGTGCGGTCGGCGGAGCCGGGATCGACCTTCGACCACCGCGGCAGAGTCGCATCGACTTGGTCGCCTCCTGGGACGGCATCCTGCGGGTCGAAGCCGAGCCGCTTCGCCGGGTGAACGCTATCGACCCGCTGGAAGTCTTTACCGCTTTTCACGGCCAGGCGGTGATCCGCGGGCAGGTGGTCGCGTCAGTCAAGGTCGCGCCGCATCTCGTGGCGCGTGCCGCACTCGCCGCCGGCCTCCGGATCGCGAAAACCGAGGGGCCGCTGGTCGAGGTACACCCCTACTTGCCGCAGGACGTGGTAGCGATCGCGCTCGAACCGGTCACGCCCGTCGCCTTGGACCGGTTCGAGCAGGGTGCCCGCATGAAGCTGGACACACTTGGTGCGCGCTTCGCCGGCACGACCGTCGTCTCGGATGCCGATCCGTGCGTTGCGTCTGCGCGGATCGCTGAAGTGCTGGACGAGCTGGTCCGGCGCCGTGGGATCCGGGTGATCCTGGTGGGTGGCGTCTCGGCCGGTGATCCCCTTTCCCCATTCTGGGATGCGCTGGCCGCACGCGGCGGCACCGTCGTGCGGCGCGGCGTACCCGCCCATCCGGGTTCGATGATCTGGCTCGCCGAGCTGGGCGATGCGCAACTGCTGGGTCTTCCTACCTGCGGCATGTTCACACTGGCCACGGCCGCCGACCTGGTGCTTCCGCGGCTCCTCACGGGCGAGCGGCTCGACGCGGAACGACTGGCCGAACTCGGCCACGGCGGCCTCCTCACGCGTGACATGAGATTCCGCTTTCCGGCGTACGCCCGCGATCTCGCGGCACCCGACGAGCCGTCCGAGTGATGACCGGGTTCGACGGCATCGATCAGCTCCAGGCGCGTTTTGCCGCCCGAGGGTACGTCGCCGACCGCGACCTGGCCACGACCCTCCATCTGGCGCTCGCGCTGGGCCGGCCGGTACTGCTCGAAGGCGAGGCCGGTGTCGGAAAGACCGAGGTCGCCCGAACCCTGGCGCAGTCGCTCGACACCGATCTGATCCGATTGCAGTGCTATGAGGGCATCGACGTCAACACCGCAGTGTACGAGTGGGACTATCCCCGCCAGATGCTGGAGATCCGCCTCCTCGAGGCGCGGGGTGAGGCCAAAGGTGCTGCGACCCGCGACATCTTCGGCGAGGAGTTTCTGATTCGCCGCCCGCTGCTCCAGGCGATCGACCGGCGCGAGCGCCCTGCCGTGCTGCTGATCGACGAGGTGGACCGGGCAGATGAAGAATTCGAGGCGTTCCTCCTGGAAGTGCTGGCCGACTTC
>DASSUE010000056.1:0-11754 GCA_035707305.1 Gemmatimonadales bacterium | reverse complement strand
GCCTGGGCCAGATCGAATCCGCGGCTCACCCCGACCTCGTCCACCCGGTAGCGGCCGCGCTCCCGGAGCAACGTACCCAGGGCCGACGGCACCGGCCGCATCCGCACCTTTCCGGAGACCAGGCCGTCGAAGTACTGCGAGACTTTCGCGGCGACCACCGAGTCGGGCAGCGCGGTATCGGCCGAGGCGAATCCGAGATCGCTGCGCAAACTGTCGACTTGCTCGGTATAGCGGCCATAGAGCTGCTTCCATTCGTCGGGGCTCACGGCGACCTTCGCCGAGTCGGCCTCCCGCAGCAGCAGGAGGTTGAGCGACAGCACGCGGGCGAACTGCCGCAGCGCGGAATCGTTGGCCGCCCGCAGCTGGGCCACGTACGGCGGCGGAAGCGCGCGGACCCACCGCAGATACTCGGCGACAGTGAGCTTGCCGCCCTTGAACGTGGTCAGCTCCTTGCGAGAGGTGCGCGACGGTTCAGGGTTCTCCACCGCCGCCTTCATGTCCGCGCCGGCGTTCTTGGCCACCTCGAGGTTGTTGCTCTTCGCCAGCTGTTCCATGTACGCCGAGTCGGCTTTCTGCCCGCCTCGCTGGCCGATGAACCCGGTGAGCCGCTCGCGCACGTCGTTCACTTCGGGCCGCTTGATGATGTGGTAGCCGAACTGCGTTTCCACCACGCCGCTCACCGCGCCGGGGGCGAGCGCCCAGCCGACGCTGTCGAACTGGGGCACGAACTGGCCCCGCCGCGCGGGCGGGAGATAGCCGTTGTCGCCCTTGCTGCCCGGATCGGCCGAGAGCTCGCTTGCGAGCTTGCCAAAGTCGGCGCCGCGCTTGATTCGAGTGAGGGTGGCCTCGGCCTGTTTGCGGGCGGCGGTCTTCACCTGCGGGGTTGCCGACTGGCCGGTGCCGAACAGGATGTGCTGAAAGACCCGCACGTCGTTGCCGGAGTAGAGACTGTCGAGCGCGGAGGGATCGGCCGGCGGCCGGCGGGCGACGATTGTGTCGTGCCAGCGGGAGGTGCGAATCTCCGCGAGCTCCGGCCACAACGCCTTCGCCGCGCTGGCCGAATCCCGCGGGAGTTTGCCGTCGGCGGCGGCCTGCGCGAAGAGTGCGTAGTCCACCCACAGGCCGGTCACGTAGCTCGCCGCCTCCTTGGTGACCCGCATGCCGCGCGGGCCGCTCAGGATCTGAGCGAG
The DNA here is from genome assembly GCA_035707305.1 of Gemmatimonadales bacterium. Lineage (GTDB taxonomy): Bacteria > Gemmatimonadota > Gemmatimonadetes > Gemmatimonadales > GWC2-71-9 > DASQPE01. The sequence continues at coordinate 10,564 of DASSUE010000056.1, read as the reverse complement.
CTGCTCCGGCGTGAGCGTGAGATCGCCCGCTTGCGCGGCGACCTTGCCCTTGGCGACGAACATGTTCTTCGCGTCGCCGCACCCGGCGAGCGCGATGATGAGGCTGGCTGCAACGAACCGACGCATGACGTCTCCAGTGAGAGCTTGGGCCAATGGGTTCCGGCGAGCTATGGCCGGACCCTACGCGACCTGCCTCAGGGCCCGTACCAGCGCTGGGACCATCGGCTCTCCGCCAAGACGAAGCAGCCGGAGCGACAGCGGGACGGTCCGGCGCACCTCGGCCGCGAGCTGCACGTCGTCCAAGGCGGCGGTGAGACCCGCGAGGCGCGGCTGTGCGCCGGAACGAAACGTGAGCCGCGCCTCCTCGCCGCGCACAAGCACGTGCTGCAAGCCGAGGGCCGCACCCGTAACGCGGAGACGCGCCATATCGAGGAGCGTCTCCGCGTCCGGTGGGAGCGGCCCGAACCGCTCGCGCATCTCGTCGCGCAACTCATCAATGTCGCCGGATGAGAGGCTCCGCGCCAGCCGCCGATATAGGTCCAGCTTGACATCGTCATCCGGCACGTATCCGTCGGGCAATTGCGCCGGCCGATCCAGCACCACATCGGGCGGCTGCGGCTGCTCGCTTCCGCCGCGGCCCTGCAGCGCCCGCACGGTTTCTTCCAGCCATCGCATGTAGAGATCGAAGCCCACGGCGTGCGCGTGCCCCGACTGCTCCGCCCCCAGCAGGTTGCCGGCCCCCCGGATCTCGAGGTCTTTGAGGGCGATGCGGTAGCCGGCGCCCAGGTCGCTGTGGTGCTCCAGCACCTTGAGCCGCTCCTCGGCCTGGGCGTCGATGGTGTCGGGCACCAGCAGGTAGCAGTAAGCCCGCCGATGACTGCGCCCCACCCGGCCACGGAGCTGATACAGCTGCGCCAGGCCGAACCGGTGGGCATCGTGGATCACCATCGTGTTCGCGTTGGGAACGTCGAGGCCGGACTCAACGATCATCGTGGAGACCAGCAGGTCCACCTCCGCGGCCACGAACCGCCGCATCACGTCCTCGAGGCCGTCGGCCGGCATCTGCCCGTGGGCTACGCCGACCCGTGCGCGCGGCGCCAGCGCACGCACCCGCGCCGCGATCGTGTCGATCGTTTCGATACGGTTGTGCACGAAGAACACCTGGCCACCCCGGTCCAGCTCGCGGGCGAAGGCCTCCTCGATCAGCCCGTCGTCCCACGGCTCCACGAACGTGAGGATGGGCGAACGGTCGCGCGGCGCAGTTTCGATCAGGGTGAGGTCCCGAAGTCCGGCCAGCGATAGATGGAGGGTCCGGGGAATCGGAGTGGCGGTGAGGGTCAGCACGTGGACCGACAACCGAAGCTGCTTGAGCCGCTCCTTGTGCTTCACGCCAAACCGATGCTCCTCGTCGACGATGAGGAGCCCGAGATCTTTGAACTCGACATCCTTGGAGAGCAGACGATGGGTGCCGATCACGATGTCGGTGATCCCGCTCGCGAGACGCTCCAGGGCTTCCTTCTGTTCCTTCGCGGTGCGGAACCGGGACAACACTTCGACGTTCACCGGGTAGTCGGCCAGTCGCTCGAGGAAGGTGCGCCCGTGCTGCTCGGCGAGGATCGTGGTCGGCACCAGGACCGCCGCCTGCCGTCCCCCCTGCACCGCTTTGAACGCCGCGCGCACCGCGACCTCCGTCTTCCCATACCCCACATCGCCGACCAGCAGCCGGTCCATGGGTCGGGGGCGTTCCATGTCGGTCTTGACCTCGACCGTGGCCTTTCGCTGGTCGGGAGTGTCCTCGTAGAGAAAGCTCGACTCGAGCTCGCGTTGCCACCGGGTGTCGGGAGGGACCGGCGTGGCCGCGGCGACCTGGCGCCGCGCATAGAGGTCGAGCAATTCCGCCGCCATTGCCTTGATGGCCTGGCGGGTCTTCTCCCGCACCCGTTGCCAGGTCGTGCCACCCAGCCGGTGCAGCCGCGGTGGCGGGCGATCCCCGTCCTCGCCCGCGGCGCGATACCGCTCCAACTGGTCGAGACGATACAGCGGCACGTTGAGGCGGTCGCCGCCCTCGTACTCCACCACCGCGACCTCGAGCGTAGATTCGCCGACCCGCACCGTCTCGATGCCGCGATAGATCCCGATCCCGTGGTCCAGGTGCACGACGTAGTCCCCGGCGGACAGCGTTCCGGTCGCGGCCGACGGCGCGGCCTGGCGATAGCGGCGCGACCGGCGGAGCCGCCGGGCACGGCGGAAGATCTCGTGGTCGGTGAGCACGCGGAGTGACGGCATGACGAAGCCGCCATCCAGCGCGCCGATCGCGAGCTGCGCGCTTGCGCCGCGGCGTGCGCCATCGTCGAGCAGCTCCTCCAGCCGTTCCAGCTGGCCCTCGTTGTCGCAGAGGATCAGAGCCGGAGGCGAGCCGTGGAGCAGGATGCGAAGGCGGTTGAGGTCGCGGTCGATGCGGTCGGGAGGAAAGAAGCCGAACTGGAGCTCCGGGGCGTCATCGCGGACGACGAGCCGGGCGAATGCACCCAGTCGCTCGCGCCAGCGGGTCGGCTCCTCGAAGATCGCATCGCGGCTGGGGACCTCCTCGCCGAGCTTACGCGCGATCTCGAGGTGATGCTCGGCTTCGCGCCAGGCGCGCGCGACTTCGTCGGCATCGGGGCCCAACGACTCCTGAATCAGGAGAGCGTCGGAGGGGAGCAGCTGCAGCAAGGTCCGACGATGGCCGGATGGCCGGATGGCCGGATGGCTGGATGGCCGGCCATCCTCCTCTCGCACCGCGGCGGTTGTTATGGGCAGCACGGTGATCGCGCGGAGCTCCTCGCCGGAGCGCTGACTGGTCAGGTCGAACGCGCGGAGCGACGCGATCTCGTCGCCCCACCACTCGATCCGGGCGGGTGCCGCCATCCCGAATCCGTAGACGTCGGCGATCCCACCGCGGACGCTGAACTCCGCCACTTCGGTCACCGTGTGCACCCGGCGGTAGCCCATGGTCTCGAGCGCGCCCACGACCTCGTGGAGGGCACGCCGCTCCCCAGCCGCCAGGGTCAACGTCAGCCGTTCGAGCGCCGCGGGAACCAGCGTGCGCTCTGCCGTGGCGCGGGCGGTGGTGACCAGCACCCGCACGCGGCCGCGGAGCAGCGCCTCGAGTGTTTCGGCCCGCTCGCCCGCGATCTCGTAGTGTGGCTCATCCTCGCCTAGCGCCTCCCGCTGGGGGTACAGCGCGGCCGGGGTATCGCTGAGGAGCGCGAGGTCGCTGAGCCAGCGCTCAGCGTCCGCGGGGGACGGGGCGACCACGACGAGCAGGCGCTGAGGAAACCGCTGTGCGAGCCACGCGGCGAGCACCGCGGCGCTGGACCCCGGCAGGCCGCCCAGTCGGAGCGCATTGCCCCGAGCGGGCAAGCGGGACGCGAGAGTCTGGGTGGCCGGCGCGCGGCCGAAAGCCTCCAGCACCGGGCGGAGGCTCACGCCGAGCGCCTCCAGGCGCTGGCGAGCCCCAGCTCCGTAAGTGCGACGATCAGGGCGAACCAGAGCAGCGGTGAACGGAGATCCCCGCGGGCGGCGGCCTGGAAGACGGTATCCGCGGCGTCGGCCGCATCCACCATTCGCGCGCCGGGCCAGAGCTCGGCAAGCTGACGCTCGTCGATGGGCGCAAGACGCGACTCGCGGGGGTCCAGGTTGACCGCGAGTCCGCCCACCGTGTCGGCGCCTGCGAGTAGATAGTGCACGCCGGTGGAGACAGGTCGGAACGGCGCCCCACCCTCAGCCCGCCACCGGTCGGGTCCGCGGACCACTTCGGTGACCCGATCGGGGAGTGGCGCGGGGTCACCCGGCGCAGCGTCCACCAGGGACACTTCGCCCCGCGCAACCCGGTTGAGCAGATGATCCATGAACGGCATGAAGCCGGCTGAGACGGGCAGCGTGGTCCATTCCGGCTCCAGCCGGCTCGCGAGGATGACCACGTCGCCGCTTCGTACGATCCAGGGCTGGCGATTCACCCGCGCGACCACGCCCGTGCGGCCGCTCGCGCCGGGCTCGAGGGCGTAGCGCCGCGTGACCCGCTCACGTCCGAGCACCGGGGCGCTGTCGGTGATCTCACCGCCCGTCACCAGCGACCCGTAGGTCCACCCGACGCCGCGGCGCTCGAGTGCGCGGTTCAGCGCGCCGAGCTCGGCGGGGTCGGCGGGCGGCTCGACGACGGAGCGACCGGGACCCAGCCGGCCCACGACCAGCTCGTCACCGCGCGCCAGCCGCCGGTTGGCGACGAGCACGTCGCAGGCCGCCACGACGTATCGCCCCCCTGCATCGCATCGCGCACGGGAAACCGGCGCGATCCGCACCAGCCCGAGCCGCCTGTCATCGGCCCGTAGCTCGTCGGGATCCAGCTCCGCGGTGACCGGCCACCAGCCACCCGGTGCTCCCGGCAGCGCCAACGCGACTGTACCGCCCGCGCTGGCAAGCCCCTGCCGCCCCGGACGCTCACCCAGCCGGGCGGACAACGCTGTCGGCGGGCCGGAGTCGCCGACGAGTGTGAGCACCAGACGCCCGCCGTCGGACGACCAGGGTTGGCTCCCGGTCGACAGCGACGCGATCCCGACGTTCCGCACGCCTGCGGCGCCCGCGCGCGCCACCAGCAGCGGCGCCGAGATCTCGGCGGGGGACACGGCGGTCGCTTGGAGATCCGAGAGCAGCACGATCTCTCCCGGCGGGCCGACGGATTGGAGCAGCTGGTCGGCCGACCGAAGCGCGTCGCCGAGATCGAGTCGCCGGGGCGACGGCTCCAAGGCGGCAACCAGCCCGCGAAGCTCCGATGCGTCGCCGCGCCGCGCCACACCGTCCGCCGTCACCAGCCAGATCGCGTCGTCGGGCGTGGCACGAGCCAGTACCGCCCGCGCCACCGATTGGAGCCGGGCAAGCTTCGGAGCGCCGTTGACCACCGCCCCGCTGCTCGCGCTGTTGTCCACCACGACGACGAGCGCGCTCGGCGCATGGCCGGGCGCGCCGCGGGCCGGGACGGTCGGCCCGGCTGCCGCCAGCACAATGAGCAGGATCAGCGCGGTGCGGAGGATGAGCAGCAACCAGTTCTGCAACTTGAGGCGCCGATGATGCTGCTGGGTGGCCGCGATGAGATAGCGGACCGCCGGGAAGACGACGGTGGGAGGCTCACGGCGCTGGAGCAGGTGGAGCAGAATGGGAATGCTCGCCGCGGCAAGCCCTGCGAGCATCCAGGGATGCAGAAACCCGATCATGCTGCGCCGATCACGTCATGCGGCCATCGGTGATGCGCCGCAGCACGGTCCCGAATGGCGTGTCGGTGCGCACGGGATGGTACTGGATCCCCCGGCGGCGACAATCGAGCCGCCAGCCGGCGATGGCGTGCTCGACCGTGGCGCGGAACGCGCCGGCCCAATCCTTCGGCCGCACGATCACCGCGGCGCGAGTCTCCGGATCTTCGAAGCGCGCCTCCGCCGGCCCGTGGAGCGCGAGCTCGGCCGGATCCATCACGTGGATCACGATCACCTGGTGCCCGCGATGGCGAAGGAAGCGAAGCGCCTTGAGGGCGAGCGCGCGATCGAGTAGAAGATCGGACACGAACACCACGAGGCCGCGACGGCGGAGGTGGTCCACCACCCGCCGGAGCGCCGGCTCCGCGGCGGTGCCGCGGCCGGGCCGGAGCTGGTTTAGCGTGTCGAGCAGCTGCCGCCAATGCGCCAACCGCGCGCGAGGCGGGGTGACCGCGCGCACGTCATCGTCGAACGCGATGAGGCCGGTGGCATCCCGCTGCCGCAGCAGCACCAGCGAGAGCGCGGCCACCAGTCGCTGGGCGTACGCCAGCTTAGGAAGAATGAGCTCGGGGTCGCCGGTCCACGCCATCGAGCGGCTGGCGTCCAGCACCAGCATCGCTCGAAGGTTGGTTTCCTCCTCGAACTGCTTGACGTAATAGCGGTCGTTCCGGCCGACGAGCTTCCAGTCGACGTACCGGAGGTCGTCACCCGGCTGATACATGCGGTGCTCGGCGAACTCCACCGAAAATCCCCGGCGAGGGGAGCGGTGGAGCCCGGCCAGAAAGCCCTCGACGACGCCCTCGGCCACCAGCTCGAGTCCGCCCAGCCGGGCGACTTCCATCGGATCGAGCAGATCGAGCCGGGTGCGCGGCGAGGGCGCATCCACGCGTGTCATCCGGCGCGCAACGTACTGGCCCGTCACCGCCCAAGTCAACGCGCGGCTCGGCTATCTTTCCCGGCCGCGGCCGCGCCCCCGAAGTGGTGAAACCAGGGTGGCGCGGTCGTCGTAGCGAAAGGCCGTTTCCCCCACTCAGGAGTCGCATGCGACGTTTCACCTTGCTCGTGACGATCACGGTCTCGGGAGTACCGTTGGTCTCCGTCGTCGCGCAGGCGCCCAAGCCCGCGGTCAAGCCCGTCGCGAGCCCCCGTCCGGCCGGCGCGGTGAGCGCGTCGGCGAGCGCAGCGTTGACCATCACCGCCGACGACGTGCGGCGCCGGGTCGGCGTCATCGCCGATGACTCCATGATGGGGCGTGACACACCCAGCCGCGGCCTCGACCTCACCGCGCAATACGTCGCGGACGAGTTTCAGCGTCTGGGTCTCATGCCCGGCGGCGACGATGGCACTTTTTTCCAGCGCTACGCTATCACCCGCCGCAAGGTGGACATCGACAGCTCGGTGGTCACGCTTCGCGGCCGCGGCGCCGAATGGCGATTTCCGCTCAACGCGACCGCGCGTCTGGCCCAGGGCAACGTGCCGGCCGCGGCGATCACCGGAAACGTGATCTTCTTCGGTGGCGCCGTATCCGCCGCCGATGCGGCGAAGGTGCCGTTCCGCGACAGGATCGTCATCGTGATCGCGGACGAAGCGCGCGAAGGTACGCAGGCGTTGCTGCAGGCTCTGGTGACGGGTGGCGCGGCCGCGATCCTGCTCCCCAGCGGCGTGGATTCAGCCACGTTCGCGAGCCGGATCCCGATCCAGACCCGCGAACGGGTTGCGGTGGAGCTTGGCGGATCCCAGCCGCCCATCGTGCTGCTGTTCAGCGGTCCGCTCGGACGCGCGCTCGCGGCGGCAGGTGTCAACCTGGCAGAGACGCGGGCCGCCCCATCGGCGATGGTACGGGAGCTGCCGGATCTCACGGCCGAGCTCGCGCTCCGCGAGATCATCGTCTCCAAAGTGCTCGCGCCAAATACGATCGGCGTGCTCGAGGGCACCGATCCCCGGCTGAAGAGCGAGTACGTGCTGTTCACTGCGCATATGGACCACATCGGGATCACGCCGGGCACGGCGGACAGCGTCAACAACGGCGCCGACGACGATGCCTCCGGCACCGTGGGCGTGATCGAGCTGGCGGAGGCGTTCAGCCAGGCGGGGGCGCGACCGAAGCGGTCGCTGGCGTTCATGACGGTGAGCGGCGAGGAGAAGGGACTCTGGGGCAGCGAATTCTGGAGCGAGCACCCCACCGTGCCGATCAAGAACGTGGTAGCCAACGTCAACATGGACATGATCGGCCGCAATTGGGCCGACACTATCGTGGCGATCGGACGCGAGCACTCCGACCTAGGGGCGACGCTCGCGCGGGTGAACCAGCAGCACCCCGAGCTCCGGATGACGGCGATCGATGACTGCTGGCCCGAGGAGCGCTTCTACTTCCGCTCCGACCACTACAACTTCGCCCGGAAGGGTGTCCCCATCCTCTTCTTCTTCAACGGCGTGCACGAGGACTACCACCAGCCGTCCGACGCGCCGCCCAAGATCAACGCGGAGAAGGAGTCGCGGATTCTGCGATTGGTCTATTACCTGGGGAGAGAGGTGGCCAACGCGGCTCAGCGCCCGAAGTGGAAGCCGGAGAGCTATAAAGAGATCGTTGAGGAGTGAAAGTGGAAAGGTAGCGGTAAGGGCGCGGTAGAGGCGGCAAGGGCGGTAAAGTCTGGTTGCCAGGTGCTGAAGGCCGTTGGGCGCATCCGCCTTGCGGCCTTCCGTACGTTCAAGCCACCCTTACGCGCTCGACGGTCAGCGCCGAGTAAGCAGCACGCCGCCCACGATGAGCACCGCACCGATCCCCTGAAGCGGCAGTGGCCGCTCGCCGAGCACGGCCCAGGCCACCAACGCGGCGACCATCGGGGTGATGCACATGTAGATCGCGGTCCGGCTGCTGCCGACCCGCACAACGCTCGCGTTCCAGATGAGGTAGGCGACGCCGAGCGAGAAGATCGAGGCGTAGACCATCGAGCCCCACGCGACGGCGGGCACGGCGGCCCAGTCTACGGACAGCATGCCCGGCAGCCCCGCGAGCACGAGACCAGGCGTGCCGGTGAATGTGGTGTGCGCTGTGACCGCGAGCGGCGAGATGGTTGCGGGGAGCTTTCTCAGTCCGAGCGTGTAGGCCGCCCACACGAACGTGGACGTGATCGCGAGCAGATCGCCGCGGAGCGTGGTGGCGTCGAACGCCACGCCCCGGGCCGCCACGACCAGCGCCACGCCTGCCGTGGCGATCGCGATACCCCAGCGCATCTTCGGCGTGGTGGGCTCGATGCCGGTGACGTGGCCGAGCGTCGCCACCACGGCTGGCATGGTGCTGATGATCAGCGCGCAGTTGGTCGCGGTGCTCATCGAGAGCGCGAGCGTGAACCCGATCTGATAAACGGTATTCCCCAGTACGCCCAGCACCATCATGGGCCACAGCAGTCCGGGCGGCAGTGCCACGCGCCCTTCCCGCCACTTGAGCACCGCCCACAACAGCCCGCACGCGAGCAGGAAGCGCAGTCCGGTGTAGGCCAGCGGCGCCATCGCCGTCAACCCCACCTTCATGATCGCGAAGTTGCCGCCCCAAATCAGGGTGACGAGCAGCATGCCGGCGTCGGCAGCCGAGCGGGAAGGAGCCGGCGAGAACGGGCGAGAAGGGGCGAGAAGGGGCTTCGTCACGCGAACAAGGATAACAGGCACCCCCTTTTCGTCGGTTCTCGTCCGTTTCTCGCCCGTTCTCGCCTGTTCTCGCCTATTTTCCCGCCATGCCTCAGTCCCGCATCCGCAACTTCTGCATCGTCGCGCACATCGATCACGGCAAGAGCACCCTCGCCGACCGGCTCATCGAGACCACCAACACGCTCGAGAAGCGGCAGATGCGGGAGCAGGTGCTGGACACGATGGATCTGGAGCGCGAGCGCGGGATCACCATCAAGTTGAACGCGGTGCGGATGCTCTACACCGCCCGCGACGGCTCGGAATACGAGCTGAACCTGATCGACACCCCCGGACACGTGGACTTCACCTACGAGGTGTCCCGGTCGCTCGCCGCGTGCGAGGGCGCCATCCTCGTGGTGGACGCGTCGCAGGGGATCCAGGCGCAGACACTCTCGAATCTCTTCCTCGCCCTCGAGGCGGGGCTCGAGATCATTCCGGTGCTCAACAAGATCGATCTTCCCGGCGCGGAGCCGGAACGGCGCGCCAAGGAAATCATGGACCTGATCGGGGCCAAGCGGGACGAGATCCTGTCGGTGTCGGCCAAGGAAGGCACCGGCGTACCGGAGCTGCTCGAGCGGATCGTGGCGCGGGTGCCGGCGCCCCGCGGCCGCGAGGATGCGCCGCTCCGGGCACTCATCTTCGACTCGTATTACGACAAGTACCGGGGCGCGGTGCCCAGCATTCGCGTGGTGGACGGAGTGTTGGCCGAAGGGATGGCGATCGCGTTCGGGTCGCATCCGGACGACGTATATCACGTGGACGAGGTCGGCTACCTGCAGCTGGGCCAGCATCGCACCGAGCGGCTCGAGGCCGGCGAGGTGGGCTACGTGGTCGCGAGTCTTCGCGCGGTGCGCGACTCACGGGTGGGCGACACGATCCTCGATGCCGCAAACCGGGCCACCGAGCTCCTGCCTGGCTACCGCGACGTCAAGTCCATGGTATTCGCCGGCCTCTACCCCACCGATTCGGAGCAGTACGAGTCGCTCCGGGACGCACTCGAGAAGCTCACGCTCAACGACGCGAGCCTCCACTACGAGCCGGAGTCGTCCACCGCCCTGGGCTTCGGTTTCCGCTGCGGCTTCCTCGGACTGCTGCACATGGAGATCGTGCAGGAGCGGCTGGAGCGCGAGTTCGATCTCGACCTCATCACCACCGTGCCGACGGTCGAGTACCACGTGTACAAGGCCGACGGCGACATGATGCTGCTGGAGAACCCCACCAACCTCCCCGATCCCGCCGAGATCTCGCGGATCGAGGAGCCGTATGTGAAGGCGCGGATCATGGCGCCGGCGGACTACATCGGCGGCATCATGAAGCTGGGACAGGAGCGGCGCGGGGTGTACAACGGGATGCACTACATCGATCCTACCCGGGTCGAGTTCGATTTCGAGTTTCCGCTGGGCGAGATCGTGCTCGATTTCTACGACAAGCTCAAGTCGCTCTCCCGCGGCTATGCCTCGCTCGACTACGAGATGGCCGGTTTCCGGGAGTCGGATCTGGTCAAGCTCGACCTGCTCATCAACGGCGATCCGATCGACGCCTTCAGCGTCATCATCCACCGCGACAAGGCCTACGAGTACGGGCGCAAGGTGGCG
>DASSUE010000055.1:0-5939 GCA_035707305.1 Gemmatimonadales bacterium | reverse complement strand
CAAAACAGCGGCGTGACCTCGGCGCCGAGCGCTTCGAGCGTCGCCACCGCGATGACGCTGCCGACGCCGTTTCCGCAATCGGCCACCACCCGCACCGGGCGGTGGAGCCGGTGGCGCGATACGATCGCATCCTTGTATTTCTGCAGCACCGACGCATCGCTGCTCTGCCGCCCCTGGCCCGACCGCCACCGCTCCGCAACGATCATCTCCCACAACGCCAGGATCTCGTCGCCGTGCATGGCCTCGCCGGCGGCAACCATCTTGAACCCGTTGAATTCCGGGGGATTGTGCGATCCGGTGACCTGGCAGCCCGCATCGGTGCGGAGGGCGGACACGGCGAAGTAGAGTGCGGGCGTGGGCAACATCCCGACGTCCACCGCGGTGCCCCCGGCGTCGGCCACGCCCTGGCGAAATCCCTCCGCCAGCGCGGGGCCAGAGGGGCGATTGTCGCGGCCCACCGCGACCGTAGGCGCATGGTCGACTTTGGTCCACGCCGCGCTCGCGAACGCGCGTCCGAGAGAACGGGCGAATTCGGGCGTGAGCTCCCGATCGACGATGCCGCGGACGTCGTACTGCCGGAAGATCGATTTCGGAACCTTCACCGGATTCTTTACCTCTGGCTGGTGGCGACCGTTCCCGGAGTCTCGCTGAGCGAGCGCGCGCTGCGGAGCGCTCCGGCAAGCGGTCCTGCGGGCCAGAGCCCGAACGCAACCGTGACCGCCACCGCGAATGCTACGGTCGCACGCGCGGCCCATGAGAACGATACCTGGCGGTGCGATTCAGGCGACCGCGCCGGCTTCATCGTCATGGACATGATGACCGGCAGGTAGTAGCCGGCCGAGACCAGGCTGCCGAGCACGAGGGCGACCGGCAGGATGTACTGGCCCTCGGCGACCGCCGCCGAGATGAGGTACCACTTGCCGATGAACCCGAACGTTCCCGGAAAGCCCAGCAGGGACAGCAGGCAGATGCTGAGCGACAGAGCACCCCACGGCCGAACCGAGTACAGGCCCTCGAGATCGTCCACCAGGACCGTGCGGGACCCGACGTGCTCCACCGCCGCGACCACGCCGAAGCTTGCGATCGTGGCGATGGAATACGCGAGCAGATAGAGCAGCACCGAAGCTGCGCCCAACGTCGTGCCCGCCCACAGCCCCGCCAGCGCGTAGCCCGCATGGGCAATCGAACTGTAGGCGAGCAGGCGTTTGAGCGACCGCTGTGCCAGCGCGACCACGTTGCCGACCACGATGGTCACGACGGCCAGCAGGCCAACCACCGGTTGCCACACTTCTGCGGCGGCCGGGAACGCCTCCATGAGAACGCGGACCAGCGCGGCGAACGCGGCCGTTTTCACGCCGGTCGCCATGAACCCGGTGACCGGCGTCGGCGCGCCGTCGTAGACGTCGGGCGCCCACATGTGAAAGGGGACGACCGCGACCTTGAACATGAACCCGATCAGCAGCAGGGCGAGGCCGAGGCCTGCCATCGGGCTGAGCGGCGCGCTCAGCTTTTGCCCGATCAGCGTGAGGTTGGTCTCGCCGGTGGCGCCGTAGATCAGGGCGATGCCGTACAGCAAAAACGCGGAGGCGAATGCGCCGATCAGGAAGTACTTGAGCGCCCCCTCGGCGGACGACCGACGGAACCGGTCGAAGCCGGCAAGCACGTACACCGCAACCGACATGACCTCCAGGCCGAGGAACAGGGTGATCATGTCCTGCGCCCCGGCGAGGAACAGCATCCCGGTGGCCGCGAGCAGCACCAGGACGTAATACTCGGGCGCCAGCAACCGCTGGCGGGCCAAGTAACGGATCGAGAGAAGGATCGTCGCCGCCGTGATCACCAGAATCACGGCAGCCCCGCCGAAGCGGTACGAGTCCAGCGCGGTCATGTGGGGAATTCCTGCAGCGCGGGCGTCCAGAAGCCAGAGCACCGCCAACGCGTTGCCGGCCAGGACGACGCCTACGAGGCTGAGCCATCCCGCAGTGCGGCTGTGCCGTTCGGTCTGGTGCCGCCAGGCGATGTACAGCAACACGACCAGGGTCCAGCCGGTGAGCACGCATTCGGGCAAGAGCGCAAGAGTGGCGCCCAGCGGGGTGGTGAGATCCAGCGCGCCCATTACCGTCGCGCCTCCAGCCGGAGCTCGGCGGGCCTCAGGTGCGGCGAGACCATCTCGACGTAACGTCGAGCGGCCGCCTCGGTCCGCTGCAACAGCGGTTGGGGATAGAGTCCCATCCACACCATGGCGGCGACCAAGGGAACCAGCACCGCGAGCTCGCGAGCGCCGAGGTCGCGGATCTTCTGGTTCTCGGGATTCACCAATGGATTGAAGAAGACCCGTTGCACTGCCCACAACAGGTATGCCGCCGAGAACACCACGACGGTCGTGGCAATAATGGTCGCGATGGGGAACCGCCCGAAGCTGCCCAGCAGTACGAGGAATTCACCCACGAACCCGTTGAGCCCCGGCAACCCGATTGACGAAAAGGCCGTGATCGTGAAGACCGTGGCGAGTAGCGGGGCCACCCGGGCGAGCCCACCGTAGTCGACGATCATCCGGGTGTGGCGGCGCTCGTAGAGCATGCCGACCAGGAAGAACAGTGTGCCGGTGGACAAACCGTGCGCGATCATCACCATGATCGCGCCCTGCACGCTCTGCACCGACGAGGCCCAGATGCCGAGCATGACGAACCCGAGGTGGCTGACCGACGAGTAGGCCACCACCCGCTTCAGATCGGGCTGCACCATCGAGACCAGGGCGCCGTAGATGATCCCGGCGACGGCCAGCGTGACGATCACCGCCGAGACCGTCGGGCTCAAGGCAAAGGCGGGGAAGAACGGGATCGCGAACCGCAGGAAGCCGTACGTTCCCATCTTCAGGAGAATCACCGCCAGGTCGACGCTGCCGGCGGTGGGCGCTTCACCATGGGCGTCGGGCAGCCAGGTGTGGAACGGGAAGACCGGCACCTTCACCGCGAACGCGAGCGCGAACGCGGCGAAGAGCCAGGGTGACTCGCGAACGACCAGATCCTTGTTGGCCAGCAGATGCTCGTACTGGAACGAGTACGTGCCGGTCTGCCCGCCGATCAGCCACACCATCGCGATGATGGCCACGAGCATGAGCAGCGACCCGGAGAAGGTGTAGATGAAGAACTTCTCCGAGGCATAGAACCGGTTGCCGCTGCCCCAGATGCCGATCAGAAAGTACATGGGGATCAGCAGCAGTTCCCAGAAGCAGTAGAAGAGGAACAGATCGAGGGCTAGGAACACACCCAGCATGCCGGTCTTGAGCGCGAGGAGGAGCGAATAGAACCCGCGCTGCTTGAACTCGATCTGGTTCCAGCTCCCCCACACCAACAGCGGCATCAACGCGGTCGACAGGAGCACCATGAACAGCGACAGGCCGTCGAGTCCGATCGAGTAGCTGATGCCCCAGTCGGGCAGCCACGGTACGCGGGTCACGAACTGCATCCTGGGGTTGGCGGGATCGAACGCCCACCAGAGGCCCATCGACACGGCGAACTCGACCAGCGACACCACGAGCGCCACGTGGCGCGCCCACGCGGTCGGAGACAGGATGACGACGACCATGCCCACGAGCGGCACGGCGAGCAGCACGTGGAGAATCCAGCGATCGTAGCCGATGGCGGTCAGCAGCTCGTTCATCCCCGCCTCAACTGAGGATCGTGTGCAGGATCCACACGGCGCCGATCACGAACAGCACCGCGTAGACCCCGAGCTGGCCGTTCTGGATGCGGCTTCCGATCCGGCCGACCCAGCGTGACGCGAACACACCGCCGTGCACGAACACCCCATCGACGACGGCTTTGTCCACCGTCTTCCACAGGACCCGGTCGGACAGCCATACGAGGGGCCGTACGAAAAGGGCGTCGTAGATCTCGTCCACGTAGTACTTCCGGTTGAGCACTCGGGCCAGACCGCGCTCCTCGGGAGCCTCACGGGCGGTTGGAATCGGCCGCCTGAGCGTGAGGGTATATCCGACCGCCAGACCGGCAAGGCCGATGGTCACCGCGGCCGCGACCAGCGCCCACTCGACCCATAGGGCTGGAAGCGTCAAGGGCCAGTGCTCGGACGCGGCGCGGGTCACCGGCTCGAGCCACTCGGTGAGCCGCTCATGGCCCCTAAGCAGGTGGGGCACGTTGAGAGCGCCGCCAATCACGGTGAGCACGCCCAACACCATGAGCGGACCGGTCATGATGACGGGTGCATCGTGCAGGTGACCGCGCTCTGCCTCGCCGGTCCGATTGGTACCGTGGAACGTCATCGCCATGAGCCGGGCCATATAGATCCCCGTGAGCAGCGCCGCAGCGAGGCTCGCGCCGTAGATCAGGTACCACACGGACTGCTCCGCGCCACGCGCGAACGCCGCGGTTAGAATCGCGTCCTTCGAGAAGAACCCGGCGAGCGGCGGCAGTCCCGCGATGGCCAATGTAGCGATCCACATGAGCGCGGCGGTCACGGGCAGATGTTGCCGCAGACCGCCCATGTTGCGCATGTCCTGTGGATCCTCGTGGCGATGCGTGGCCTGATACGCGTGGTGGAGGGCGTGGATCACGCTGCCGGAGCCGAGGAACAGCAGGGCCTTGAAGAACGAGTGGGTCACCAGGTGAAAGATCCCGGCGGAATACGCCCCTGCGCCGACCCCCACGAACATGTAGCCGAGCTGCGATACCGTGGAGTATGCCAGCACCCGTTTGATGTCGTACTGCCGCAGGCCGATCGTGGCGGCGAACAGCGCGGTGGCTGCGCCCACTCCGGCGGTGATCAGGCTCGCCACCGGCGCCAGCGCGAACAGCGCGCCGGTCCGGGCCACCAGGTAGACCCCCGCGGTCACCATCGTAGCTGCGTGGATCAGCGCCGAGACCGGGGTCGGACCCGCCATCGCATCGGGCAACCAGGTGTAGAGCGGAATTTGAGCGGACTTGCCGGTGCAGCCGAGCAGAAGAAACAGGGAGATCGCGGTGGCGGCGCCGACCCCGAGGTTTGGTGCGCGGGCCGCGATGTCGGTGAGCTCCAGGGTGCCCAGCGTGTTCCAGAGGAGGAACATGGCGACGAGCACGCCGAAGTCCCCTACCCGGTTCGCGAGAAACGCCTTCTTGCCGGCATCGGCGTTGGTCTTGTCGTCGAACCAGAAGCCGATCAGCAGATAGGAGCAGAGCCCGACGCCCTCCCAGCCGATGAACAACACCGGCAGGCTGGAGCCGAGTATCAGGATCAGCATGAACACGATGAACAGATTGAGATACGCGAAATAGCGCGCGTAACCCGGGTCGGCGCCCATGTACCCGACGCTGAACAGGTGGATCAGGCTCCCCACACCGGTCACGACCAGGAGCAGCGTCGTCGACAACTGGTCCACCTGGAGGGCGATGCTGATCTGGAGATCGGCCACGGAAAGCCAGGGCCAGAGCGACACGATGGCCGGTGCGATCGACGGGTCTGCCCGGAGCTCGAACAACACGCCGACGGCGACCGCGAACGCGGCCAGGAGCACGCCACACCCCACCGCGGACACGGCGGAGCGCGCGCGGATGCCGGCCAGCGCGAGGATCCCGTTGATCACGAACCCGGCGAGCGGGAGCGCGATCGTGAGCCACACGTAGTGGATCATCAGCCGTGGAGCAGGTTGATGTTCTGCAGGTCGATGGACTGGTTGTGCCGGAACACCGCGATGATGATCGCGAGCCCCACCGCGGCTTCGGCGGCGGCGACCGTCATCACGAAGAACACCACTACGTGGCCGCTGATCCCGTGCAGCTGTGCCAGCGCCACGAACGCGAGGTTTACGGCGTTGAGCATCAGCTCCACGCACATGAACAGCACGATGGCGTTGCGCCGGAGCAGCACGCCCGCCACCCCGATGCTGAACAGGATGGCCGACAATCCGAGCGCGGGACCGAGCAGCATCACACCCTCCGCTT
>DASSUE010000054.1:0-5289 GCA_035707305.1 Gemmatimonadales bacterium | reverse complement strand
GCGCACCCCGCGGCCCCGGTGCGATTCGCTGAGGCACTCCGCGCTTAGATTCCGGGCATCCGATGTGCCGCCCGGCTCGCGCCCTCCGGTTCCTCGCCTTTGCTGCTGCCTGCGCTCCGGCCGGGCAACCGCCACCTCCGGTGCCCGCCCCCGCCCCCGCCCCCGCCCCAGCGGCTGACGCCTGCATCGTTGCCGGTCAGTCGGGCCGGGAAGTGGACACGCTCGACGTGTTGTTCGATCCAGAGCCCGGCACATCCCTGCCGCCCGTGACCGGCTCCGACTGGTTTTCCTGGGCCCATACATATGAAACGCTAGTGCGACTGGACTGCACCGGCGTACCGCGGCCGGCACTCGCGGCGTCGTGGCGGCCCGGCGATGATGGCCGGTCGTGGATCGTGGAAACCCGGAGTGCGTCCTCGCTCCCCTCGGAAGCCGTCACTCAGGCAGTCGATCAGTTGCCGGCACGGCTCGCACAGGCAGGGTTTACATCCGTCGTGCGAGATGGGGATCACCAGCTTCACGTAAGCTTCGATCACCCGAGCGATTCCGTTCCCGCCATCCTGGCCGACCTCTCTCTTGCGATGCGCCGGAGCGCGCTCCCGCTTGCCGGCGCTCCGAGCCGGCCGGTCCTCCGCGCTCTGCCGCGCCCGAGTGACCTTCGCGACGCAATCGACGACGGTATGCCGATCGTGGTTACCACAGATCCGGTGACGCTCGACTATGCTCGCCGGCGTCCCGACCGCGAGGTCGTTCCGCTGCCCTGGAGCGCGGTGTACGTGCTGGTCTCGCCCCACCCTTTCCCAGCGGCGGCTGACGATCGCTTTCGAGCCGCGCTGGCCCAGGATGTCGTACGGGCGGAGGCACGCGCCGCCGGCGCGGAGTACTGGTGGAGCAACTGCGGCTCCGGGCCCGGCGCGGCGGAAGCTCGCGATTCACTTCTCGCGTATCCAGCGAGGGATCCCTCGGCCGCCTCACTCGCGGCCCGCCTGGTAGCGCTCGGCGTGGCTGGGCCCCGCGGTGCCGTGCTTCCGATGGAGCCAGGGGAAATCCCGCATCGCCTCGGGCGCGGAGACCTGGCCGGAGCCGTGGTAGCCCTCCCAGTCGAACTGGGCGGGCCTTGCCCCAGGAGTATTCCCGCCGGATACGTCGTGACCCCTCTGGTCGAGACCCGCGCTCACCTCGTCGGCAGACGCGACGGCCCCGCGATCCGGCGCGATGCGTTCGGCGTGTTGCGGGTCGACGGACCGTCCCCACCGCAGCCCGCGCCATGAGCTTCCGCCATCGCCTGCTGGTCGCGTTCCTGGCGGTCCTGCTGGTCCCGCTTGGCGTGCTCGCATTCGGTGTCCGGCGTGAGACGGAACGCCGGCTCACCGCCGAGTATCAGGAGCGAGTTCGCTCTCTGGCCGGGCTGGTTCAGGTCGATCTCGCGCGGGAGAGCGGCCGCCTTGGTCGGATTCTCGATGCGCTTCGCGACCAGCTGGCGGACGACAACCGATTTCGAGGCGCGGCTCGGCGGGATGACCCGGCTGACCGCCGGTGGTTGTTGGATTGGGCCGGTGGCGCGCAACGGCTCACCGGACTGGACTACCTGCGGTTGCAGGACAGCTTCGGACGGGTGCTGAGCTCCGGACATTTTCGGAACGAGTTCGATCGAGTGGAGCCCGATGTGGTACGCCTGGTCAGCTCCGCCGATTCGGTCGCACTGCTTCGTGCCCGCACGGCCGAGCGCGAACTCCTGCTGGTCGCGCGTGCCGACTCGTTCCGGGTAGGCGGGCTGCCCTACGCATTGGTCGGCGGCATCGGGCTCGATGCCGGTGCGCTCGCGCCCGCCGCCCGGGCGCACGGATTGGCGGTTAGGGTGGAGCTTCCCGAGAGTCTCAGCGCCGGTCGGGACGCCCCGTTGAGCGTGGCCGATGCGTTTAGCGTGCCCGTCGTGGACGCCCGGGTTCCCGGCGCCGCCGTGGCTGGGGAGGCACGCATCGTGGTGACCCAGTCGCTCGCGCCGCTCGATGCGTGGCGCCGGAGCGTAGACCGCTGGTTCCTGGCCGCGCTGGCTGCCACCGCGGCCGCGGCCGTGCTGGCTGCGGCCTGGCTCGCCGCCCGCGTGAGCCGGCCGTTGCGCGAGCTGGCCGACAAGACGGCTCGCCTCGATCTCGACCGGCTGGACGTCGGGTTCGGGTCGGAGCGCAACGATGAGGTCGGCGCGCTCGCGCGCCTGCTCGACGCGATGGCTGGACGCCTGCGCCAGGGAACCGTGCGGCTCAGAGAAGCCGAGCGGCGCGCCACCGTCGGCGATCTCGCGCGGCAAGTCAACCACGACGTGCGCAACGGGCTGATCCCGATTCGCCACGTGTTGGCGCACTTCAGCGAGGTCGCCGAGCGGAGCCCGGGCGATCTGGCCCGGGTGTTCGACGAGCGGCGTCCCACTCTGGAGTCGAGCGTGGCGTATCTGGAGACGCTCGCGCGAAATTACGCCCGCCTCTCTCCGGCGGCGGAGAGCGTCCGCTGCGACGTGAACGGCGTCGCACGCGAAGTCGCCGCAGGCATGGGCGGGCGGGTGCCGGTGCGGCTCGAGCTCGCTCCCGAACTGCCCGCCGCGCAGGCCGATCCCCTCGTGGTCCGCCGGGTGCTGGAGAACCTGGTCGGAAACGCGATCGAAAGCCTGGATGGAAATCCGGACGACCGGGTGACGATCGCGACCGACGCGGCCGACGGGTGGGTCCGGCTGACCGTCGCCGACACGGGACGCGGCATGTCCCAGGCCGAGCTGGACCGGGTGTTCGAGGGGTTCTACACCACCAAGGCCGGCGGAACCGGACTCGGGCTCACGATCGTGCGGCGGCTGGTGCAAGATGGAGGCGGCAGTCTGCGCGTCCAGTCCGAGCCGGGCGCCGGCTCCCGGTTCACCGTCGAACTTCCGTCCCACCAAGAGCAGATGCGGAGCGACGCATGACGACCGTGCTCGTGGTGGACGACGTGCCCGCGCTGGCCGAGCAGTACGCCTACGACCTTCGGCGCCTGGGCGGATACGAGGCGATGGTCGCAGCCGGTGGTACCGCGGCCCTCGAGGTGCTTGGCCGGGAGCCAGTGGACTGTGTGATCCTCGATCTCGAGATGCCGGGGATGGACGGCTTCGAGCTGCTGCGCACGCT
The DNA here is from genome assembly GCA_035707305.1 of Gemmatimonadales bacterium. Classification (GTDB taxonomy): domain Bacteria; phylum Gemmatimonadota; class Gemmatimonadetes; order Gemmatimonadales; family GWC2-71-9; genus DASQPE01. The sequence continues at coordinate 2,137 of DASSUE010000054.1, read as the reverse complement.
GGCCCATCGCGGAAGCGAAACGCCCGTGATCGTGTATACCGCCACCGGCAACTACGATCGCTGCATCGAGGCGGTGCGGCTTGGGGCCGCGGGGTTCATCGACAAGGCGGATCCGATGGCCCGTGTGGTCCGGGAGATCGAGCAGGCGTTAGAGCGTCGCCGACTCGCTGCCGAGGTCGCGAACCTTCAGCGCCAGATCGGAGCCGACTCGTCGCTCGCGGGTTCGAGCCCTGCCATCGCAAAGCTCCGCGACGCGATCGCCCGGCTGGCACCGATACCGAGCCCCGTGCTGATTCTGGGTGAAAGCGGGTCAGGTAAGGAACTGGTCGCGAGGGATCTGCACCGGCTGGGCCCCCACCGGACCGCACCGTTCCTCGCGCTCAACAGCGCCGCGCTGCCGGAGAATCTGGTCGAGAGCGAGCTGTTCGGGCACGAGCGTGGGGCGTTCACCGGGGCAGCGGTCACCCGGCGCGGCGCGTTCGAGGCAGCCGAGCGGGGAACCCTGTTCCTGGACGAGATCGGCGAGCTGCCGGGATCCGCGCAAGCGAAGTTGCTTCGGGTGCTCGAGGAGCGGCGAGTCACGCGGATCGGCGGGTCGCGTGCACTGCCGGTGGAAGCGCGCGTCGTCGCCGCGACCCATCGCGATCTCGAGCTCGACGTCCAGCAGGGCCGATTCCGCGGGGATCTGTTCTATCGCCTGAACGTACACGTCATCCGGGTACCTCCGCTCAGAGAGCGGCTGTCCGACGTTCCGGAACTGGCCCAGCGGTTCGTCGCGGCCATCTGTGAGCGCTTCGGAATGCGCCCGAAGCGCTTGTCGGCGGAGGCGCTCGAAGCGTTGCAGTCCTACGAATGGCGGCGGAACAACGTGCGCGAGCTCAGGAATGCGGTCGAGCGCATGATCATCGCCGCGGAGGGCGACGTCATCCGCGCCGAGCACGTGCCGCTGGACGTGATTCCACTTGCCCGGAACACCCGCCCCGACCTCGATCCCGACGGCGCCAGTTCCTTCCACGACCTGCGCGAGCAGGCCGAGCGCCGGATCGTGCTCGCCGCATTGGAGCGGAACGGCGGCCAGATCACCCGCACCGCGGAGCAATTGGGCCTCGCCGACCACGCGAGCTTGTTGAAGATCATGAGAAGACTGGGGATCAAGAGGGAAGAGTAGGCGGTAGGGGCGCTAGTGATGGTAAGAGCATTCAGGCTCGCTTGCTGTGTCCCGCTGTACACGGCGCACCGCCCTCCCAGTGTCCGCCGGCACACGAACGCCCCGAAACGCCGTCCTTCTGCTTCTTACTTCCCCTCGCGCTAACCCACTCAACATCCAAGCCTTACCCTCTCTACCGCCGTTACCGCCCTTACCGCCCAGCTGCGGCCTTTGTGTTGCCTTACCTCTGGTCACCCCATACCAGAGGTGTTCCATGTCGTTCGCCCCGCTGTACCGGATCAGGCTCGCCGCCATCGCCCCGATCGTAGTCGGCCTCGTCGCCTGCGGTGAGGGTCAGTCCCGCACCACCACTGCCGCTGCCACTGTGACCACGTCAGTCGACTCGCCGAAGCCGTCGAGCAGCACTATTTCTCCCGCCGCCCCACGCCCATCGGCTCCCGTTTCCTACGAGGATGCTGAATCGGCGTACAAGGCGGGCAACTACGGAGACGCGGCGGAGCTCTTTGCGGCTTACATCGAGACCAAGCCGGAGAATCCCTGGGGCCGGTACATGCTCGGCCTGTCCGCGTGGAAGGCCGGTGACCTCGCCCGCGCCGAAACTGCGTTCGATGAAGCGCTGACGCTCGATCCGACCCACCTCAAGAGCATGCTCAATTCGACCCGCGTGCTGATCGAGCGTGGGAAGAGCACCGAGGCGCTGCAGCGGATCGATGCCGCGGTGGAGCTTGCCCCACAGTCAGGCGAAGCCTTCCGGTTGCGGGGGCGGGTGCTGGCCGATCTCGGCCGGAACGACGAGGCGATCGAGGCATACCAGCGCGCGGCGGCGCTCGACGAGCACGACGCGTGGGCAATGAACAACCTCGGGCTGCTCTACATCCAGTTGGGGCGGTATACCGAGGCGCTGCCTCCGCTCGCCCGCGCCACCGAGCTCAAGCCGGGCTCGCCGGTGTTCCAGAACAACCTGGGACA
>DASSUE010000053.1:0-3413 GCA_035707305.1 Gemmatimonadales bacterium | reverse complement strand
GGCGGGGCGAACGCGCGCGTCCGCCCACGCGACCAAACGGAGCAACGGGCCGAACGCGGGAAGGGTTCGGGCCGCGCCGCGGCGGGCCGGGAGCGCGAGCTCCGGGGCGACCGCTGCCACCACCCGGGGGAGCAGGTCGGCGAGGATCCACACCAGACCGACCGCGAGGCCGAGCCGTACCGCGCCCGCGAGGGGGGACCACGCCCACCATACCGCGGTCGCCCCCGCCGCCGCCCCGGCCAGCACCAGGCACGCCAGGTGCGCCACGTGCAGCCGCCGGGAGAGCCCGAGGCCCGCGTCTTCCCGGAGCGCGGCCATCGACCGGGGAAGCTCGGCGTCCGCTTCGGCGGCGAGCGCCAACCACGCGGACCAGAGCGTGAGCCCGGTGAGCACCAGCGGACCGATGAACAGCTGAAGCATGGCGATCATGCTAGCGCCTCGACGTAGCGCTCCTGCCGGCGCCACATGGCCGACCGCTCTCGAGCCGGACCGTCGGGGTGCTGGTGACCGAGTGTGTGCAGCGTGCCGTGGATGACCAGGCGGATCAGCTCCTCGCGAAGCGGGAGCGCGCGGGCGCGCGCCTCGCGAGCCGCGACGGCGGGACAGACGTACACGTCGCCGAGGGAAGACCCGTCCGGCTGCTCCAGGGTGAACGCCAGCACGTCCGTCTCCCGATCAAGCCCCTTGTAGCGGCAGTTCAGCCGCCGCATCCGGAGAGGCCCGAGAAAGGTGATCGACAGCCGGGCACGTTGCCCCTCGCCCTCGAGCACGGCGCGGACCACGCGGCGTACCGCAGACGGCGCCAGGGGGGACCGGCCCTGCACGGTCACCTCAGCCGCGGCCGGCCGTCTGGAGCTCCGGCTCGATGCCGCCACTGGGACGCGGGTATGCCACGCGGTTGTGGTACATCCCCGCGAGCGTCCGGCAGAACTCGTCGGTGATCCGGTCGAGATCCCGCAAGGTGATCGGTGCTTCCTCCAGCTGCCTGGAATACACCTTCTGCTGGATCAGCTGTTCGATTGCTTCACGCACTTGCGCCGGGGTCGGATCCTCCAGCACCCGGATGGCTGCCTCGGACGAATCGGCCAGCATGGCTACCGCGGTCTCGACCGAACGGGGGCGCGGACCGGGATACCGGAACTTTCCGACGTCGATCTCCCCGCCGGCGGCCTGCCGACGGGCGCGATGGAGGAAGTAGTTGATCTCCGTCGTGCCGTGGTGCTCCGGGATGAAGGCCCGCACGACCGGCGGCAGGCCGGCTTCCCGGGCCAGCGCGACGCCGTAGGCCACGTGATCGCGGATGATGCGGGCGGATTCCTCGGGCATCAGCGCGTCGTGCGGGTTGTTCCCCGGCGTCTGATTCTCGATGAAGTATCCCGGATTGCCGAGCTTGCCGATGTCATGGTAGTAACAGCCGACGCGGGCGAGCAGTCCGTTCGCGCCGATCGCCGTGCAGGCCGCCTCGCACAGGTTGGCCATGGCGAGACTGTGGGCCCAGGTTCCGGGCGCTTCGAACGCCATGCGCTTGAGCAGCGGGCGGCTGAGGTCGGACAGCTCGAGCAGCGAGAGATCGGTCGTCACCCCGGTGGCCGCCTCCGCGATCGGAATCACGAGCAGCGCGAAGGATGCGCTGGACAGCCCGACGATGGAGCCGGTAATGGCGGTGGTGACGATCGTCGCCGTGCTCCATCCGTCGAGCATGCCCGCCGTGATCGCCGCCAGCGTGAAAGCTCCCGCCATCAGCGCGATGGTGGCATACAGGTGCCAGCGCCGCCGGACCACCCGCATGCTGAGCGCCGCCGCCACTCCCGACACCAGGCCGAAGAAGACGGTGTGGCTCTCCCGGAGGGCCCACTGGCCTCCCAGAAGGATCGACAGCATTGTGGCCGCGTAGAGCGCCGTGCGGCCGTTGTACAGCATGGTGACGATGATTGCGGCGAACGGGATCGGCATGAGCTCGGGGCGCCATGGAAACAGCTGGGTCAGCGTCGCGGCCAGCAGCACGACCAGGCCGAACAGCACGCCGAAGAACGCCATCTCTCGCAGTCGTTCGTAGCTCTCGCGCCGGTACAGCATGAGCAGCAGCCAGAACGTGCTGAGGATGATTGCGTTGTATAGCACGCCGCCGACGAACGCGCGTCCGGCGCCGCCGTCGGCGCCGCGACGATGCAGCTCGGCCCGGAGCGCGAGCAGCTTCTCCCGGGTTTCTTCGGTGACGGTCTGCCCGGCGACTGCGATCCGCTCGCCGGCGACGACGAGGTACTTGACCGAGTCCACCGAGAACCGGACTTCCTCACGCCGCAGCCGGGTCAGCCAGGGGTCGAACACGATGGTGGGCCGGTAGAAAGCCGCCGCGAGCTGGCGAATTGCGCGGCGTCCCACCTCGTCGCTCACGTTGGCGTGCGGCCCTTCGACCCGCGCCATCAAGTCAACGAAGGTGAGAATCGAGTCGCGGGGCACGAGCCGTTCGGCTTCGCCGTGTCGCAGCGCCACCATGCGTCCCGGCTCGGCTCGCATGACGCTGGCATCCGCGACGCCCTGGGACAACATTCCGCCCAGGAACTGCCTGAGGGCGCTCCGGACCGCCCGGCGGCGGTCGGGGTCCATCAGCGCGTCTGCTTCGATCCGTCCGAGGCGGATCCCCGCCAGCGCGGCCTCCGTTCGCATCTCTTCCGTATCGTCCTGGGCAGCAACCTCCAGGCGAGCAAAGAAGCTGTCCACGCCGGCCACCACCGAGTCGTAGGCCGACGCATCGAATCGGTAGACCGCCCTGGCCGCGCTGGCGCGCGCCTCGCCTTCGAGCGCGCGCTCGGCGTCGGTTTTCACGACCTGGAAGTGGAACGGTGCGGTGACTGTGGCTGGCACCGTCTGGCCTACCGCCGGCGCCGTGCTGGCGACGCGGGTCGGTGACGGGAACACGATGTAGGTGAGAAGCGCGACCGTAAGCAGGGGCGCCCAGCGGGCCGTGTGATACCCGATACGCTCGCGCCACGAACGGACCAGCGCAGTCTCGCGCAGCAAGCGGCGGCTCACCATCAGCCGTTCTGATCCTCTGCGTACGCCCGGATGATCTCGCGCACGAGGCGGTGGCGCACGACATCGCCCTCGTGCAGGTAGCAGAAGCCGATGCCCTCGATGCCAGGCAGAATACGCTCGATCTGGACCAGGCCGGAATCCTCCCGCCGCGGCAGGTCGATCTGCGTCTTGTCGCCGGTCACGACCGTCCGGCTGTTCACGCCGAGCCGGGTGAGGAACATCTTCATCTGCGCGCCGGTGGCATTCTGCGCTTCGTCGAGGATGATGAACGCGTCGGCGAGGGTACGCCCCCGCATGTACGCCAGCGGCGCGATCTCGATGGTACGGCTCTCGAGCGCTTTCTGCACCCGTTCATGGGGCATCATGTCCTCGAGCGC
>DASSUE010000052.1:0-18293 GCA_035707305.1 Gemmatimonadales bacterium | reverse complement strand
CCTGGCGCTATCGTCTAGGGGACTAGGACGGGGCCCTCTCAAGGCCCAAACACGGGTTCGAATCCCGTTAGCGCTATCCGCGTAAGGCATGTCCGCGTGGGGAGTCGGCCCCATCGTCTATCGGTCAGGACGCGACCCTTTCAAGGTCGAAAGACGGGTTCGATTCCCGTTGGGGCTACGTAGCGGAGCTACCGCATTTCGTTTCTTCCGGCGCCTCTAGCTCAATTGGCAGAGCAAGGGACTCTTAATCCCTAGGTTCAGGGTTCGACTCCCTGGGGGCGCATACACTCAAGTGATCCACCCGCCACATTGCACCACCCGGTGCACGCCTGCCCCAATCTCGTTCCTCACCCGCTGCGTTTCCCGGACCCATTCGCGGCATCTGCCGTGCGTCGATCAGCGCCCCTCACGCACGTCGGAGATCGAACGCCAGCCTCGTTCGCGGGTAAGCGTCGCTCAGACCGACTGCCTCAGCGACACGCCAGCCCCTTCGGCTCGCGTTGTGTTTCCTGGCTCGACCTACCGCCGCGACTCGCGCGGGGCTGCCAGCGGGTGCCACCATGACCCTGCAAAGGGCTGCAGCTCTTGCGCTTGAGCGATTCAGGCATAAGCTATCATCCACACCTCACAACTGGATTCCGTGGACACCCCATCCGGGAGTCGCGGCACCATTCTCGTCGTGGATGACGACGCACAGGTGCGCGCCGTGTCGGCACGAGCCTTGGCGGATGAAGGCTTTGACGTGCTGCAAGCCCAGGACGCCGCCACGGCCTTGGAGCTCCTGCAGGATCCGCTGGGAGCGGGCGTCTGCCTCGTCGTCACCGACGTCGCCATGCCCGGGATGACGGGCGATGAACTCGGACGCGTCCTCCACCGCCTCCATCCCACGCTGCCGGTGCTCTACATGTCGGGGTACTCGCGTCCCGACTTTGATTTCTTGCCGCCAGGGGATCTCAACCTTTGCTGGTTGCAGAAGCCGTTCAGTCTCAGCGCACTCGTCGAACGCGCTCAGGCGCTCTGCATCCCCTCCCGCACCCACGCCGGCTAAGTCCGCCCATCTCTTTTCTTCTCACGACCTCCGAGCGGGGCCGTTGTCGTTTGAGCCGTGCGCTGGCTCACCTCGGCCCCGCGCCCCGCGAGCAACATTCCCAAGTCCGCGGAGGCCACGATGCGTGTAATTCCAACCCGAGTTCACGCGGTCTTCGATTACGGCATCGGACTGCTGCTAGTGGTCTCGCCCTGGCTCTTCGACTTCGCCCGTGGCGACGCGGCAACCTGGGTCCCCGTGGCGGTCGGCGGGAGCATGGTCGGATACAGTCTGATGACCGACTACGAACGCGGGGTTGTCCGGCGTATCCCGATGCCGCTCCATCTCGCACTGGACGTCGTCGGCGGTGTGCTCCTTCTGGTTTCGCCCTGGTTGTTCCAGTTCTTCGATTACGTCTGGACGGTGCACGTACTGATCGGCTGCCTCGCGATCGTGGTCGCCCTCACCACATGGCGCACCGCCGCCTTCACCAAGGGCGGTGCGCCGGCGGACGGTTGGTTGTACTGATCCATCCGCATGGCGCGGCCATGGCCCGGCGGTATACTGGGGCATGCGGTTCGCCCGCTATGCCGTCCTCGGTCTTGTCGCCGCCGTCGTGCTGGTTGCCGGCTTGCTCTACGGTGGCCTGCGCGCGCTCGGCTCTGAGGTGGGCCGGGCACGCATCGCGAGCATGCTGTCCGACAAGCTCGGCCAGCCGGTCTCCATCGGCGGCATCGATCTCGCCTTCGCTCCCTCTCCATCGCTGACCGCCACCGAGATCTCGGTCGGCGGCGCGGACTCCAACGCTGCGCCCGGCCTGGCAGTGAGGTCGGTACGTGTCGTCCCCCAGCTGTCATCGCTGATGCCGGGTAGAACGCCACTGGTGAATCGGGTCGAGATCAACGGACTGCGGGTGTCCCTTCGCAAGGACTCGACCGGCAAATGGCACCTGCCCGGAGCCGCAGCGGCTCCGGCGGCTGCGGCCGATACGTCTCGCGGCGGACCCGCGGTTGAGGTGACCAGTCTCGCGGTCCGGAACGGCCAGATCCGGGTCGTGGACGACAGCCTCCGGACGGAAGCGGGTGGGCCCACGATTACCACCATCAATGACGTCGAGGCGGACCTCAAGGCGCGTGCAGGCCGGTTGGCGGCGCCACGATTCACCGGCCGGCTAGGCCGCACCGTCGTCACCGGGGCGGCGGCGATGGGTCCGGAGGGCGCCCGCCTGCGGGTCTCCAGCCCCTCCCTGGACAACACCGACCTGTCCTCTCTCTTCGCCCTTGCGGCGCTGCCGGCCAATCCGATGCTTCGCATACAGGGCAAGGCACCTTTCGAGCTGTCCACCACCATCTCGCGGGACTTCCGCACGTTTGTCGCGAGCGGGCGGGCCGCGGTCGAGCGGGTCTCACTCGGGACCATCGTACTCGAGAAGCTCCAGACGCCCTTCCGGTACGAGAAAGGCATCCTCGCGCTCGACTCGCTCGCGTTCGGTCTCTACGGCGGCCGGCAACGCGGCGCCGTGTCCATCGATTTCAGCCACGACGTGCCGCAGTACACCATTCGCACCGCCGTCACCGGCCTGGACGTGAATCGCGCGCTCAGTGCGACGACGACCATGAAGGATGTGCTGGGAGGAAGTGGCACCGTTTCCGGCACCGTGACCGGGTCGGGCAGCACCGCGGACGCTATCGAACAGAGCCTGCGAGGGACGCTGGCCTTCAAGGTCGAGAACGGGGTGCTGAGGAACTACCCGATTCTGGCGAACGTGAACCAGGTCGTGGGGATCACCGCCGGCGACAGCAAGGACACCCGGTTCGAGCGCCTGAGCGGGACCGCGACCATCGGAGGTGGCCGCGCCCGGATTCAAGACCTCATGCTTCGTGCCGGCGAGCTGACCGTCGGGGGGCAGGGTGTGGTGACCTTCGAGCGCAGTGTCGATTTCCGATTGCGCGCCGTCGTCACCGGCGAGAAGAGCACCCAGATCGCCCAGCGCGTGGGCGCCGCCGAAGCGCTCCGCAACCGTGAGGGCGCAATCGAGATTCCGCTTACGGTGACCGGCAGCGCGACCGCACCCCGCACGAGCGTCGACGCCGGCGCGTTCGCGAAGAAGCGGGTGAAGGAACAGCTCGAGTCCGGCTTTCTGAAGCTTCTCAAGAAGTCCAAGGATTGACCGTCGGTGTGTTCATCACCTGCCCCCACACATGTGAACGGTGTGGAACTTGAGACGGAAGAGCTTGCGTGCGGCCCGGTTGGCGATCCACATCCTATCCACATTGGAAACTTCGTAAACCGAATAAAGAAAGGCACTTGCGCGCTCTTCCGGGAACCCTATATTGACGTCACGCTTCGCCGCCGACGTAACTGTGGCCCCCGGCTGCAGAGACTCACGGCAGGCGGTTCGGACGGGTTTTCGGGGTAGGGTGCCGATGCAACCAAGGGCTCAGGCATCCAATGATCCCGGTGATCACCCCGGCCGAACAGGTGAAGCCAGTCGCGTGCTTCACCCACCCCGAAGCGGCGCAACGGGGTGCAGTGCGGAAAGTCGGTCCGCGACTCGACCGGAACCGCAGCGCTCGTAACGACGAACCAGGCAGGACGGCCATCCGGCCTGGGGATGGATGCCGAAGCCTCGCACTGCCCTCCCGCGGCAAATCAGCCGGTGGTGGCAAGCGAGAGGAGAACGGAGGCCTAGGGCCCCGACTTCGGATAGTCGAGACGGAAAGCGGCCGCCAGACTTCGGTCCGGCGGCCGCTTTTGTTTTGCGTCCGAGTCGCGATTAGGCCGCGAGGTCCTTGAGTCGCGCCGCCTGCTCCTCGCGGAGCTGCCGAAGGGCGCGATCGCGCAGCTGTCGGATCCGCTCGCGGGTCACCCCCATCATGCGGCCGATCTCTTCCAGCGTCCGGCTCCGCCCGTCGTCCAGCCCGAAATACAGCCGCAGCACCTTGGCGTCCCGCGGCGCAAGCGTCGCAAGGGCGGCCTCGATGTCGTTGGTGCGGCTGTTCGCCATCGTCGCGGCATCGGTGGCCTTGTCCTCGGGGGCCGCGAAGCGCTCGATCCGCTCGGTCGAGTCGCCGTCCCGAGTGGGATGGTCGAGACGAACGGCTTCGGTGTGGAGCGCGCTCAGGCTTCGCACCGCCTCGGGGGTTAGCCCCGTTGCGCGGACCAGTTCCTCCAGGGTCGGCATTCGCCCGAGGCGCTCCTTGAGGAGCGTCGTCGTCCGGGCGAGGCGGTTAAGATCGGCGGTGCGATTGAGCGGCACCCGCACCGACCGGCCCTGCCGCGCGATCGACGCCTGGATGGCCTGGCGGATCCACCACACCGCATAGGAGATGAACTTCACGCCCCGGTCCGGATCGAACTTCCGGGCGGCGGTCATGAGGCCGAGATTGCCCTCGCCAATCAGGTCCATAAGGGGAACCCCGCGGTTCTGAAACTTCTTGGCAACCGACACGACGAAGCGCACGTTGTGCCGCGCCAAGCGCTCCTGAGCGGCTACATCGCCCTTGAACGCCTTGCGAGCCAGCGCCTTCTCCTCATCGGCCGCGAGCAGCGGGATCCGGCTGATCTCGTCCAGGTAGAGGTCCAGGCTCTCCGCATCGTCAAGCGACCGCACGCCCGCAGCCGGATTGGCCACCCGCGAACGCCGGCGAGTCTGCTGCTTCATCCACGCATCCTTTCCCAATCGATTGATCCGATACCATCCCGAAAGCTGAACCACCTGCCCGAGGGCGAAGTTCCTACTCCCAATGGATGTTGTACGCCCCGAAACCGTCGTGAGCTAACTCACCAACCCGCTCAGGCCAGGAGTCGAATCGCGACCCGAACCGGCTTCTACCTACGGGCCTCCCCGTCAGGGGATTCGCTCCCATCGGGCGGGAGGGAGACGGCTATTCAACCCTCGATGCACACGCCGGGCCTGATAACCCCCGAGTGCACCCCATGCCGCACCGCAATTCCCACAATCTCGGCCGCCGACCGCCGTCTGCCACGGCCCCTGTTACCCATCGCGCTAAACCATTGGAACAAAGTAACTTACCGTTACCGCATTGAAGCTCTTCTCCGGACACGGGATCCTGCGCACGGGAAGCCGGAAGGGAAGGCCGCGGACCGCTGCCGAGCGTGGCGCCGAGCTGGATGCCGTGGCAGGGTGCCGGCGGTGACCCTGCCGGAGGTCAGAGAGCCTGAACCCCCTCAAAGATGCGTAGCCTGCCCGGTGGGTCGCCCGAACTACCGGCGGTTCAGCCGGTCTTGGAGCGAATCGCCGACCAGGGTACAGGCGACGATCACCAGCACCAATGCGGCACCGGGGGCAATGGCGACCCAGGGAGCGTTGACGAGGGCATCACGTCCGGACGCAATCATGTTCCCCCAGGATGGGGCCGGCGGCTGCACGCCCATTCCGAGGAACGACAGGCCAGCCTCGAGCAGGATCGCGTTCCCCACCCCAAGGGCAGCGGCCACGATGACGGGGGTGGTCACGTTGGGGATGAGATGGCGAACAAGAAGGCGTCCCCGGCTGGACCCGAGCGCTTGCGCCGCCTCGATGAACGGGCGTCCCATGAGTGAGCGAGCCTCCGCAAACACCAACCGGGCCACCGGCATCCAGCCGGTGAACCCTAGCACCAGCACGACCAGCGTGACGTTCGGGGACCACAGCGCGGCCAGCAGCAGAAGCAGGACGACCCGTGGGACTGCGAGCGCGAAATCGGTGGCGGCGACGAGCGCGACGCCCAGCGGTCCTCGCGAGAGGGCACTGACCGCTCCGATCACGACACCGATCGTCACCGACAGCAGCACTGCGAGCGTTCCTACGCCGAGCGAAACCCGGGCGCCGTACGCGAGCCGGCTCCAGACGTCGCGTCCCAGGCGGTCGGTTCCCAGAAGGTGGAAGGCGCCGTGGACGTCGGTGCTGCCCGGAGCGAGAAATCGCGTGGCCACGACGTCGCGTTGCTGGGTCGGATCGAGCGGCGCCACGACTGGGGCCAGCAGAGCGATACCGACGATAACTCCGAGCACCACGGCCCCGACGGTTGCCCGCCGATCGGGCCGCGGATGTCCGTCAGCCCGCATGGCGGATTCGTGGGTCGGCCCACGCGGTGAGCAGATCGGCTAGGAGGCCACCGGCAACCACCAGCGCCGCGCTCACGCCGGTGGCCGCGAGCACCACGGGATAATCCCGCGCGACGACGCCGTCGACCAGCACGCGTCCCACGCCGGGCCAGGCGAAGATCGCCTCAACGAAGACCGCACCGGAAAAGAGCGCCGGCAACGAGAGTCCGAGGAGCGCGAGCACGGGCACGAGCGCGTTCCGCAGGGCATGACGAACCAGCACCGTCCGCGGGCTCAGGCCTTTTGCACGTGCGACCGTGAGAAACAAGCTCCCGCTCACGTCGCTCATCGCGCCACGAACGAACCGGGCGATGCCGCCGAGGCCGATGAGTGCGAGCGTCGCGGCCGGAAGGGCGAGATGGCGGAGCATGTCCGCAGCCTTTGCGGCGGGGTTCAGAAATTCGGCGTCGAGTCCCGCGGCGCCGAACGCGGGAAGGACCCGCAGCTCGTAGGTGAACAGCATCACGAGCATCAGGCCGAGCCAATAGCCCGGCAAGGCGAACAGGGTGACGCTGAAAATCGAAAGGAACGTGTCGGTGCGAGAGCCGGGCCGGGCGGCCTGGAGCACACCCAGCGCGAGCCCTAGCGCGTAGCTGAGGCCCAGTGAAACGCCGACCAACCGCGCGGTGGCTGGCCAGGCCTCCGCCAACATGGCGCGTGCCGGACGACCGGTGACGATGCTCGTGCCCCAGTCGCCGGTCGCGAAGCGACCCATCCAGGTGGCATACTGCGCCGCGACCGGTCGGTCGAGGCCGAGTGTCTCCCGCTGGGCCGCGATCTGGGCGGGCGTCGCATTCGGCCCGAGCAGCAGCGCCGCGGGGTCACCGGGCGCGGCGCGAAGCAGCACGAAGACCAGGGTCAGCACCCCCCACACCACTCCGACGCCTGCGAGCGCGCGAAGCGCGAAAGCCCGCATCATGGCAGGAATGTCATGCGATTCGCGCCACCCGGCAAACGGTCATAGAATCCGCGTGATGCGGCCGCTGATTCCGCGTGGGCTTTTGGGCGCCGCCCTCCTGAGCTGCGGCGCCGGAGGGGCTCGGCGCGGCGAGACGGTGCTGTTCGCGTCGGGTGCCGACCTGCAGAGCATCAATCCATTGCTCGCGGTCCATCCGCTGGCGCGCCAGGTGCAGCGGTACGTGCTGCTCACTACCCTCGTTCGCTACGATGCGCGTCTCGAGCCCGAACCGTACCTGGCGCGTTCGTGGACCTGGTCCGCCGATCGTCGCGAGCTGGTCTTCGGCCTGCAGCGGGAGATCCGTTGGCATGACGGGCGCCCGACGACCGCGAACGACGTCGCCTGGACGCTCCGCGCCGCGAGCGATCCGGCGACCGGGTATCCCCGGTTCAACGATCTGGCCGACCTGGCAGAGGCACGCGTCGAGAACGACTCAACCGTTCGGCTCATCTTCCGCACGTCGCAGCCGGGCATCCCCGATGTGCTGACAGACCTCGCCATACTTCCCCGGCACTTGCTTCAGGACACGCCGCTCGGCCGAATGCGCGAGGCAGCGTGGAACCGATCGCCGGTGGGCAACGGACCATACCGGTTCGTCCGGCACGATCCGAACCGGCGGTGGGTGTTCGCGCGAAACGCCGACTTCCCTGCTGCGCTGGGCGGGCCTCCGCGGCTCGCGCGTCTGGTCCTGGCCGTGGTCGACGAGCCGACGACCAAGCTCGCCGCCCTGGTCAGCGGGGAGCTGGACTTCGCCGGCATCCAGCCGGCGCATGCAGAGTTCGTGCGTCGCGACCGCAAGCTCACCGTGCTGGACTATCCCCTGCTGTTCACCTACGGCCTGGTGCTCAACACCCGCCGCGCGCCGTTCGACCAGCTCGCGGTGCGGCAGGCGATCGCGGCTGCGGCCGATCGCAGGGAGATCGTCGCCGCGCACGTCTACGGTCTTGGCACCCCGGCGTTCGGGCCGCTCCAGGTGGGTACAGCGGACAGTGGGAAGCAACGGGAAGGATCGAAGGAATTCGGGAGCGAGCTGTCGGCAGGAGTCAACCTTCCCGTGTTCGAGATCCTCACTGCCGGCTCCGGCGAAGGCACGCTGGAACAGCTGGTCCAGGCACAGCTCGCCCGCGCCGGCATCCGCACGCGCATTCGCCAGCTGGAGTTGTCCACCTTTTTGGCACGGCTCTACGGGCCGGCGCACGACTTCGATGCTGCCATTCTCGGGATTCCGGGCGACCTCGGGCAGGGGTATCTTCGCCCGCTCGTCGAGCTGGCCGGGATGTCGGTCTCCAATACCGCGTCCGCGTTACGCACACTGAGCGATTCGGGCCCCGTGGTCTTTCTCTACCATGCTCGCGGCGTGCAGGGAGCGAACCGCCGCGTGCGGGGAGTGCAAATGGATCTGCGAGGTGAGCTTCCCACAGTGCACGACTGGTGGGTGGAGGAGTGATGAGAGCGGCATCCGCCTTGGCTCCCGTTCGGTTGGACTTCGCCGGCGGATGGACCGATGTGCCTCCGTTCTCGGCGCGGGAAGGCGGAATGGTCGTCAATGCGGCGATCGGACTGTTCGTGCGTGCGGAGCTCTTGCCGACGGGCATCTGCTATCACGTCATTGCCGATGATATCGATCAGCGCGCTGATCTCCCCGACCGAGCGGCCCTCGCGAGCGACGGGCGACTGGATCTGCACAAAGCAGCGTTGCGCATGTACGACGTACCGGCGCCGGTGACGCTGTACACCCGGTCCGAGGCACCCAAGGGGGCCGGCCTCGGCGGGTCCGGTGCGCTCGACGTCGCGCTGGTCGCGGCCACCCGAGCCGCGGTGTCCAGCGAGGCATCGCCCTGGCCGTCGGCTCACGCCATCGCCGAAGAGGCCTGGCGGCTCGAGGCGGTGGAGGTCGGCGTCCCGGGCGGTCGCCAGGATCAGTGGGCGGCCGCCCTGGGCGGATTCAACGCGATGCGGTTCCGCGACCCGGACGTGGCGGTTGATCCCCTCGACCTGGAGCCCTCCTTCGCCGACGAGCTCGCCCGCCGGACCGTGCTCTGCTATACCGGCGTATCCCGCCTCTCTGGCGACACCATCGCCCGCGTGATGAGTGCCTATGAGCGGTCCGATCAGCCTGTCGTCCGCGCGTTGCGGGACCTCTGTGATGCGGCCGAGTGGATGGCCGACGCATTGCATGCGGCCGACCTAGCTCGGGTCGGATCGCTACTCTCGCGCAACTGGCGCCTGCAACAGGCGCTCGACGCGCGGATGAGCACACCGGCGATGGCTCGTCTCGAGGCCGCGGTGCTCGCCGCGGGCGCGTTGGGCGGCAAGGCCGCCGGTTCGGGCGCCGGCGGGTGCATGTTTTTCCTCGCCGGCGACGACGTGCGGGCGGTCCGTGAGGCGGCCCGCACCGCGGGCGCCGAACTGCTGCCGGTGCGCTGGGAAGCGCGCGGTGTGCGGCCGTGCTGAGCGGCCAGGCGCTGGCGGAGCGGCGGGACCAGGTGCGGCAGTCGGCCGATCTCGCCCGCCTGCTCGCGCGGTTGAGCGAACGGGCTCGGCCCGTGCTGGAGCGCGATCCGATCGTGCCCCCCGTGAAGGCCTTGCTCTCATCGGACGGGGGGATCTGTCCCCGCGACGGCTCTGGCCTCCTGTTCGACCCGTGGAGCCCCGACGCACACCGCTGTCCCCGCTGCGGCGAGCGGGCGAACGGCGAGCGCCACCACCGCTGGTGGGCACGGTTCCAGCATCTCTGGCTCGCCGAGCGCGCCGCCCATCTCGCGGCGGTCGCGGCCTTCAACGGCGATGCGCGAGCGGCGCGTCGCGCCGCCGAGCTGCTGGCCGCTTACGGCGAGCTTTACCCCACGTATCCCAACAGCGACAACGTGCTCGGCCCCAGCCGGCCGTTCTTTTCCACCTATCTGGAGTCCATCTGGATCACGAACCTCGTCGCGGCCGCCCTGTTGCTGCGAGAGACGAACGCGCTGGACGACAGCGCGGGCCGGGCCATGGACCTGATCGGAGACGAGTCGGCTGCCCTGATCGGTGAGTTCAACGAGGGATTCTCCAATCGACAGACGTGGCACAACGCCGCGCTCGCGGCCCTGGCCGTCTGGTTCGAAGACGAAGAGCTTTTGAGCGGCGCGCTCAGTGGCCCCGCGGGGTTGCTGGCCCACGCGCTCCAGGGCTTCGCTCCGGACGGGATGTGGTACGAGGGCGAGAACTATCACCTGTTCGCTCTGCGTGGACTGCTGGTCGGGCTCGACTTCGTGCGTGCGGCGGACGTGGACCCTCGAGAGGAAGTCGAAGTGTCGGATCGAGTGCAGGCCGCCCTGCTGGCGCCGGCGCTGACCGCGTTACCGGACGGGACGTTTCCAGCTCGCAAGGACGCCCGCTTCGGCGTGTCACTCGCCCAGCCGATGTATCTCGAGCTGTGGGAGGCGGGGCGTAGCGGGGACCGGCCCGGCGGTGGTCTGGAAGACTGGCTCGCCTCACTGTACGCTCGGCCGGCGCCTCCCGCCGAGAGCTTCGATTCATACCTTCACGAGAGCGGTGAGCCGCCTCCGCGCGAGCGGCACCGCTCGGACTTGTCGTGGTGGATGCTGCTCTCGATGCCTCCATCCATTGCTGGTGAAGCCGCGCGTTGGCAGCCGCCGACTGTATTCCTGGAGTCGCAGGGGCTGGCCGTGCTCCGGACCGGGGGTCGGTATGTGAGCGTCGAATCCGGCATCCATGGCGGCGGGCATGGACATCCCGACCGGCTGCATCTCACCCTCCACGACGGCGGAGTCCATTGGCTACCCGACCCTGGCACCGGTAGCTACGTCGCCCGCGACCTGTTCTGGTATCGCTCGACGCTGGCCCACAACGCGCCGCGCGTGGACGGCCGGTCGCAGCCTCCCGGGGATGCCGTGGCCGAGTTCTTCGCTGTCGCGGGCGATTGGAGCTGGGTGCAGGGGCGCTACGGCGACGTCCGGCGAACAGTAGTTTCCGGTCCCGAATACCTGTTGGACGTGGTGGACCTGTCGGGCGACGAGGAGCGCCTGCTGGAGGTCCCCTGGCACTTGGCCGGCGAGATCACCGTCACCACGCCCGGACGCTGGGAGCGAGCCTTGCTCGAGGATGAGTTTGTAACCGCGGTCGAGCGGTTCGTTCCGGAGACCGAGAGCCCGCTCGCCGTGCGTGCGCGCGTGGCCGATCAGCAACTGTCCCTCACGCTCGCCGGTGGGGAATTGCTTAGAGCAACCGCGCCGGGAACGCCGGGCGCGCCGCCTACCCGATTTCTCTTGTGCCGGTCCCGCGTTGTACCCGCGCGCCTGGTGGCGGTGCTCTCCGCGCGCGACGCCGCCGAGCCGGTCAGGGTGACCGCCGACCATATCGAGATCGGCACCGGCGACCAACATCGTCAGATCGTGGATGGATGGCAGATCGACGGTCCCCCCGGAACTGTGCGGCTGGCTGGCCGCAGAGTGCCGACCACCGTGTTCGAGCCGCTGGTTACCAAACAGCGTCCGTACGTGCAGGAGGGTGTGGCCCGTTGGGTCGACGTGCCGCCGGCGACGGACGGCACGCTCGACGGCTTCGATCTGTCGGAGCCGCTCACGCTGGACCATGAGGATCAATATCGCCGAAGCGAAGAGCCGTACCCGGGTGCCGAGGAGCTGTCCGCAACCGCATGGGCGAACTGGGACGACGAAGCGCTCTACCTTGCCGTCGAGATCGTCAAGCCGGAGCTGGTCCTTCGGCCGGGAGATGCCCCCCCGCTCCGCCTCGACAACGAGCCCGACGACATTCACTCCGACGGCCTACAGGTGTACGTCGCGCTACCCGACGGTGGCGTGTTCGCAGCTCTGATCGTGCCCGATGAGGGGGATGCCCGGCTCCGGGTGCGGCCGGTCCGTGGGGCGGAGCCGGCCGACATCACTGGCGACTGGACACTCACGCAGTCGGGATACCTGATCACGCTCGCGATCCGCTTGCCGGACTGGTCGCTCCGCCGGCGCGGCGACACGTTGCCATTCGATCTGATCGTGAACGAGATGCGAACCGGCCGAGAGCGGCGGGCCGGCCAGCTGGTGTGGAGCGGCCGTGGTGGTTGGGTCTGGCTCCGCGGCGACCGGCAGCCGCCGGCCAACTTCGGAACGCTCGCGTTGGCATGAATGACTGGCCGGTAGCCGGTTTCACGTCCACGGGGAGCAAGCGGCCCGAGGCATTGTTCGGTGCGGCGGAAAGCGGCGACTGGCAGCCGCCGGCCAGGATGGTGAGCGCGTCGGGTTGCCGTATCCGCGATGAGACAGGTCGCGAGTACGTGGACTACGTCATGGCGCTCGGTGCGGTCGCGCTCGGGTACGGACACGCCGAGGTCGGGGCGGCCGCGGCCGCGGCGATCGAGGCCGGTGTCGTGGGCCCCCTGGCGCCGGTGCTCGAAGAGGAGGTGGGCTCCGAGATCCGCCGGTTGATGCCGGCGCTCGAGCAGCTCCGGTTCCTCAAGACCGGCGCGGAGGCGTGTGCCGCCGCGGTTCGACTCGCGCGAGCCACCACCGGGCGCGACCTCGTGATCGGCTGCGGCTATCACGGGTGGCTCGATTGGTGTCAGGGCGGCGGCGGCGCGGGCATCCCCTCCGCCACCCGGGAGCTCTACGCCGAGCTGCCGTTCAACAACGTCGACGAAAGTCGCCGGCTCATTCGCGCGGCCGGCGACCGGCTCGCGTGCGTCGTCACCGAGCCGGTCGTCGTGAACGAGCCGACACCCGAATGGCTCGAGACGGTTCGGGCCGAAACCGAGCGGGCCGGAGCGCTGCTGGTACTCGACGAGGTCAAGACGGTGGGCCGGTTGGCGCTCGGCGGCGGGACGGAGCGCTACGGCATCCGGCCCGATCTCGTGGTGCTGGGCAAGGCGATCGCGAACGGGTTTCCACTTGCGGTCGTCGGCGGTCGGCGGGACGTGATGAGCGCCGTGGCCCGGACCTGGATCTCGTCGACGCTCGCGACGGAGTTCGTGTCGCTCGCGGCAGCGCGCGCGACCCTTCGCGTACTCGAGCGCGACAATGCGCCCGCCGTCCTCGGCAGCCTGGGTGCGAGGCTGTTCACGGGGCTGGAGCGCCTGGGCGAGCGACATGGCACGATTGTCGCCGGCGTGTCCGGCGTTCCCGAAATGTGCTTTTGCCGATTCCGGGAGGAATGGCAGGCGCCGGCCCTCGCGCGGGCGGCCGCGAGGCGCGGGGTCCTGTTCAAGCGGTCGGCGTACGATTTCGTCTCTCTGGCCCACGACGACGCCACGATCGACGCAACGCTCGCGGCCCTCGACGACGCGCTTGGGGAGGTGGGGCGGATGTGATCCCCGTCCCCGACCGCCGGCCTCCACCTCCGCAGGTTGGCGGGTACCTGGACCCGGAGGATGCGTGATGGAAGACCGCAAACGCACGATCGACGACGTGGACGATGTGGATGACGAGGACGGCGTGGTCATGGAGGAAGAGGAACAGAACTCCGATCTGACCCTGCAGGCCGTGGATCCCGAAGACGTGATTGGACCCGACGGAACGATCGCGCGGAATGATTCCGGCCCGCCCGACCCCGAGGTGAAGCTCTAACCCCTTCAATCGTCTCGGGCGGCGTCGTACAATTTCGGGCGTGCTGATCGATATTCACGCCCATTTCCTCACTGAACGCGCTCCGCGTGCGGACTGGCGGGAGCGAAATGCCAGCCGCCTGCGCGCCGGCGACCGCATCGGCATCACGATGCACGTCGCGTCCATTCTCGGCACGTGGGGCGGCACGTCGCCCATCTACTTCCCGTCGCCGGCGGATCTCGAGCACGGCAACGACGCGATGCTGGCGCTGCAGCGCTCGCATCCCGACCGGATCCGCGGGTATGTCACGGTAAATCCCAACTACACCGCGCACGCGGAACGGGAGATCCGCCGAGGACTCGGGGCGGGAATGATCGGCATCAAGCTCGCCGCGAGCCGCCGCGCCGACGATCCGCTGCTCGATCCGATCGCGCATATCGCCGAGCAGCACCGAGTCCCGGTGCTACAGCACATCTGGCAGCATCGCCGCCGTGATTGGCCCGGACAGGAGGCGTCCGACGCGGTGGAACTGTGCGCTCTGGCGGGGCGCCATCCCGGGGTTGGATTCATCCTCGCCCACATCGGCGGCGGCGGCGATTGGCTGCATTCCCTGCGCGCCGTGCGCGAGGTTCCCAACGTGTTCGTGGATCTGTCCGGAAGCGGCGTCGACGGCGGCATGCTCGAGCGGTGTCTCGACGCCGTGGGCGTGGACCGATTGATCTGGGGCTGTGACCTCACCATCGAGACCGGCTGGGCGAAGCTGCGCTATCTGGCCGGGCTGCTCTCCAAGGACCAGCTGGACCGAATCGCCTGGCGAAACGCGGTGCGCATCTTCCCTCCCCACGCGTTTCCCGCTGCTGATGCGGATTGACGTCAACCTGTTTGTCGGGGCGTATCCATGGCGCCGGGTGCCCGGCACGTCGCCGGGAAGCGTGCTTCGAGCCATGGACCGCGCCGGCATCGACCGGGCATGGGTCACCCACCTGCCCGGACTCTTCTGGCGAGATCCGGCCGAGGGCAATCCCTGGCTCTACGAGATGAGCGGCCGCGAGCCCCGGCTTCGTCCCGTGCCTGCGGTGCACCCCGGGCTCCCGCGTTGGGAGGGGGACCTCACCCGGGCTGTCGAGGCCCGTGCTCCGGCGGTTCGCTGTGACCCCACGCTGTTCGCACTTGAGCCGGCCGGTTCCGAGATGCGCGCGCTCGCCGCTGCCTCAGGCGAGGCGGGTGTGCCGATTCTGATGGCGGTCAGGCTCGAAGACGGCCGACAGCGGCATCCCCACGATCGCGCCCCCGAGCTTCCCGCGGCGGCCGTCCGGGCGCTGGTGCGCTCACACCCGCGGGTCCGGTTGGTGGTCACGCACGCGGACCGGAGCTTCATCCAGGAGGTGCACTTCGGTTCGACGCCGGAAGAAGCTGCACGGATCTGGTGGGACATCAGCTGGGTCTGGGGCCCGCCCGAGGATCACCTGGAGATGCTGCTCGGGACCATCGGCCCCGACCGATTCCTCTTCGGCACCGGGCTTCCCCTCAGGATCCCGGAGAACGCCCTGGCCAAGCTGGATCTCCTCGATCTCGAACCGGCTGCACGCGAGGCCATCGAGCACCGGAACGCCGAGCGGGCGACTGCCCAATGAAGGTCTGGTGCGGAGCGGGATTGGGGACGCCTTGGTGAGCGAACCCGCGCTCCGGGGCCGGCTCGAGGGCGGGCTGATTCCGGCGGTGCCGGTGCCGTTTCGTGGGCGGACACTCGACGCGGAAGCGCTGGCGAGGTACACGAGCTGGATGGCCGAGCAGCCGGTCGCCGGCGTTGCGGTCAATGTCCACAGCGGCCGCGGCCGGCACCTGGCGGAACAAACCCGCCGCCACGTGCTCACCGCCTGGCGGACTGCGCTTCCCGGGCGGGTTCTGGTGGCCGGCGCTTGGAACGTCGCTTCCGCGGCGGAGGCCCGCGAATTAGGCGCCGACGCCGTGCTCGCCTTTGCCCCGTCGGGTCAGGACCCGGTGGCGTATCACGCCGAGCTCGCGCGCGAGCTGCCGGTCATCGCGTTCTACCTCTATGAGGCCGCGGGGGGCACCGACTACGACGACGCGACCCTCCGGAGCGTGCTGGGCACGCCGGGAGTGATCGGCATCAAGGTCGCGACGCTCGACTCGGTGCTGACATTCCAGCGGATCGCCGCGGTGTGCCGCACGCTGCCGGACTCGCTGCTCGTTACCGGCGAAGATCGGTTCCTAGGGTACTCGCTTCTGCTCGGCGCCCGGGCCGCGCTGATCGGGATGGGCGCCGCGTTGACCGACCTGCAGGCGGCCCTCCTTACCGCCCACGCCGCGAAGGATTGGCCCAGCTTCGTGCGGCTGTCGGCGATTTGCGACCAATTCGGCGCCGCCACGTTCACGGCCCCGATGGACGGCTACGTACGGCGGATGCTCTGGGCCGCCGCGGCGGACGGCGCCATCCCGCCGGAGGCGTGCGACGATCCCTGGGGGCCGTCGCTTCCGCCCGAGGAGCGCGACGCGGTGGCCCGCGCGGTGCGCGATGCGCGCGCGGCTGTCGGCTGACTTCGCGCGCTTCGCGCGCGAGCTGCCACGGGAATTTCCCGCGCATGTGCGCCAGGTCTACGGCATCGACCTGACGGCGCGCTTCCTCGGCCGAACCCTGCCGCATCCCATCGGCAAGGGCTCGGGACAGCTCTCGCTCAACCCGGAACAACTCGAGACCGATCGTGCCGCCGGGCTCGCCTTCGTGGTGCTCAAAACCGTCATCGGCGAAGATTTCGGCGGCGGGCGCTCCATGGAAGCCTGGGCCATCCACGAGACCCGCATGCAGCTCGAGCAGCGCAGGGGGACCAGTGGACGGATGGGCTGGACCGTCACCTGGAAAGGTCGGGGCTGGGACCGGAGCCTCGAGGCCTACGCCGCACTGGTCCAGGCAGCCCGGCATGCGGGTGACCGACCCGACGGTATCGTCGCCGTGCCCTCCGTCAAGTTGCACCTGCCGCTGTTGGACGAGGCCTTCCGGGAGGACGAATACGCGCACACGCTCACCGCGCTGGCCCGGGCCTGGGGTGACGGCCCGCTGCCGGTGGAGAAAGACTTCAGCCCAACTCTCGCGGGTGACGCCCTGGCGGACGAGCGCTCGCGTGTGCTCCGCTGGATCGCGAACGTGCCCGACCTGATCCGCCGGGTTACGCCCGGAGGCGCGATGGTTCAGCTCAAGCTGATGACCGCGCGGTTCGACGACGCCTTTCAGCTCGCCATGCTGGAGGCGGCGACGCACGCCGACGGGCTCACGGTGTTCAACCGGCTGTTCGATGCTGATCGTCGGGTCGCATACGGCGGCTGGGATCTGAGCGACCGCAACCTCCGGGTGCTCGGTTTCGCCCGGGCGTCCCAGCTCCAGTTGCCGCCACTGTCGGGAAGCGGCAACGTGTGTTCAGGCCGGATGATCGTCGCGTACGCTCGACTCGGCTGCGAAAGCGTGCAGTTGCACACCTTCTTCCAGCTGCCGCTCGGTGAATATCCGGCCACCCACGGAACCCGCACCCAACGAGCTCTGCACCGCCTGATCTTCGACCCGATGGACGGGCTCGTCGCCGCCCTGCTCGATCTGGAGGAGGCGGGTGAGCTGGCGCGGCGGAACGGAGAGCTCCGATTTCTCGATCTCGTGCCTGTGGCTGCGGCGGCGCGCTAGGTTGCATCCATGCGGATCGATCGCGTTGACCTCTACAATCTGACGATCCCGCTGGAGCAGCCGTTCGTCATCTCCGGCGGCGTGATGCGGGAACGCCGATCGCTGGTCGTCGCGTTGCACGACGGCGAGGGACATGTCGGCTGGGGCGAATCGCCGCCGTTCGAGCTGCCGTTCTACTCCGAGGAGACGCTGGTCGGCGCGGCTCATCTGCTGGAGCACGTGCTCGCCCCACGGGTCGTCGGCGGTGAGTTCCCCGGGCCGGAGGCGGTCGACGCCGCGCTTCGCGCGGGCGTGCGCGGCAACCCGTTCGCGCGGGCAGGCATCGAGACAGCTGCCTGGGACCTCGAGGCGAGTCGCCGGAATGTCGGGCTCGCGTCGCTGCTCGCGGAGCGGGTAGGGGCGGCCGCCGCGGCTGTGATTCCCTGCGGTGTCGCGCTCGGCATTCCGGAGGACAGAAAGCCCGCGACGCTCGCCCGCTGGATCGAGGAAGCGCTGCCCCACGGCTATCGGCGGGTCAAGATCAAGGTGGCCCCCGGATGGGACGAGGCCCCCGTCCGTGCGGCGCTGTCGGCTCTTGCCGGGACCGGCCTCCCGCTCACGGTCGACGCCAACGGGAGTTACGAGTGGCCGGAGCACGAGACGGCCCTGCGACGGCTGGACGGGATGGGGCTGTTGTACATCGAGCAGCCGCTGGCGCCGGACGAGCTGGTGGGGCACGCGACGCTCGCCCGCACGCTGGCAACGCCGGTGTGCATTGATGAAACGCTGCGAGATGCGCGGGCCGCCCGCCAGATCGCCGAGCTCGACGGCCCGCGGGTCTGGAACCTCAAGGTGCATCGGGTCGGCGGGTTGACCGAGGCATTGCGGGTGCATCGGGTGGCGCGCGAGTACGGCGCCCAGCTCTGGGCGGGGACCATGCCGGAATCCGGACTCGGCAGCCAGGCGGCGCTCGCT
>DASSUE010000051.1:0-6376 GCA_035707305.1 Gemmatimonadales bacterium | reverse complement strand
ACCGCGGGTAGATGCCCAGGCTCACGTTGTTGATGAATGCCCGGCCGTTGACGGAGCCCACCGGCACCTGCATCGGGTGCCCCTCGGTCACGGCGCGCGCGGCGTCGGCCGCCGAGCCGATCCCCAGCCGCCGCGCGAAGTGATTCATGGTGCCGACCGGAACCGGGACAAGCGTCGCGCCGGTACCGACCAGAACCGCCGCCGCCGTCGACTGAGTGCCGTCGCCGCCGCCGACGGCGACGATCCCCGTTTCGGCCGCCGCCCGCACCGCTGCCTCGAGGTCAGCGGCGGAGACGATTCGCAGGTCCACCTCTACACCTGCGTCGGCGAAGGCCAGCCGTACCCGGCCGATCGCCCGATCATCGGCGCTTCGCGCCTGGCCGTTCACAATGAGCGACACCCGTCCCATGCACTCTCCCGCGAGTATGTTTCGGCCAACCGCCGCCCATCGTAAGGAACTATTGCATGCGTCGCCGTGATGCGGGGTACCGAAGCGCATCGAAGGTTCGCCCGGGCGGACACGTCGTGACCACCGCGTGCAGCCGGCGCGACTGGCTCGCCTGCTGCGCGGCGCTGGCGGGGACGATGGCCCTACCGTCCACTGGCCGAGGCTCGCGCGGCGACACAGGTTGGACGCTGGTGCCATCGGCACCGGAACCGGCCACGCTCCGGCTCTGCTTCAACGAAAATCCGCACGGACCTCCGGCGTCGGCCGTGCGCGCGGCCCAGGCGGCACTCAACCGCGCGAATCGCTACGCGGATCAGGAGGAGTTCGACGGCCTCGCCGGGCTGATCGCGGAGCGGGAGCGTGTCACGCCGGCCCACGTGCTGCTCGGCACCGGCTCGAGCGAGCTACTCGCCCTTGCCGCGATCGCATGCTTCCGCGGCGGGGGTGAACTGGTGACCGCCGATCCGACGTTTCCGCACCTGGTGACCATGGCGGAGCGGCTCGGCGCCCGTGTCCGGAGAATACCACTCGACCTGCGCGGGGTACACGATCTCGATGCGATGGCGGAAGCGGTCGGCAACGAGACCCGCCTCGTCAACGTATGCAATCCCAACAACCCCACCGGCACCATCGTTGACGGTGCGCACCTTCGTGGGTTCTGCGAGCAGGTGTCGCGCCGGGCGCCGGTCCTGGTCGACGAGGCATACCACGAGCTCGTGCATGCGCCGGAGCACGCTTCGATGGCCCCGTTGGCTCGCGACGGGATACCCATCCTCGTGATGCGCACGTTTTCCAAGGTGTACGGCATGGCGGGATACCGGGTCGGGTACGTGATCGCGCCGCCGAGCCTGATCGAGCGGCTGCGCGCGCATCAATCGACCGATCTCGGCCCAGCCGCCATCGCGGCAGCGTTCGCGGCCTACCAGGATCGGCGGTTCGTGGAGCGGTCCCGCCGGCTCGTGCGCGAAGCCCGCGAGCTCACCGAACGCGGGCTCGACTCGCTAGGCATCAACCACGTCCCGTCCCACGCCAGCTTCATCTGGTTCGAGTCGGGCCCCCGACGTCGCGATCTCCCGCTCTGGCTCCACGCGCGCGGGGTCCGGATCTCGTGGGACGTCGAGCCGCTCGCCGGTGATTGGGCCCGGGTGAGCATCGGGACCACGGCGGAGATGCGGCGTTTCCTGCGAGAGCTTGAAGCCGTGTGGGATTAGGGATCCAACGCACGCGTGACGGTGGTCGCGGGTCACCTGACCCGGTTTGGAGTGATCGGTGGCGCCGCGACCGGCAGGGGGGGCCGCTATCGTCGCCCTTGACCTCAGCAGGAGAGCGTGGGATGCAATTCGACTCGCTGGCGCCGGGCCGCCTAGTCTCGATCCCCGCCCTGGCCCTCGTTGCGCTCCTCGGCATCACCCCTACAATTGCGGCGCAGGAACACTCCGCAGCCCACGAGGGGTGGCGGCAATACATGGTGCACTGTGCGCGGTGTCACGGGGACGATGCGATGGGGGGCGTCATGGCGCCCGATCTCCGGACGTCCGTCAAGAAGGGGACCGTCGATCAGCAGGCGTTCAGCTCCATCGTCCTGGAGGGTCGGCGCGAGCAAGGGATGCCAGGCTTCAAGGGGCAGATTACCGATCAGCAGGTGACGTCCATTTACGAGTACGTGGCCGCGAGAGCCTCGGGCAAGCTCAAGTCCGGCCGCCCCGCGTGACCACCGTTACGGCACCGCGGCCCCCATCCTGACAGAATGGCATCCGACTTGTACCGAGGATGCCATCATGTTCCGTCCAGCCCTGAGCCTGGTCATCGCAGGCTCGATCGCGGTCTCGGGCTGTGCTCTTATGCAGAGCGGTCAGAGCCAGCCCGACCCGGTCTACGACGATGAATATCCCGAGACCAGTTCAACCAGTGTGAGTGAAATCGCGCGGAACGCGTGCCGCGATGAGATCGTGCAGCGCTGGAATGTGCCGCGCAACCGGGTGCGGACTACCAGCCGGAGCACGAACTGGGAAGGCGAGAGCTTGGTGAACTGGGAGATCGACAATGGTGGCGCGGGATACTGCCGGGTGGACGCCAAAGGCAACGTGAGCGAGCTCAAGGTGGAGCGGGATCAGAACGACAGGATCGGCGATTTCGACGACGACGACTTCGACCGCTATCCCGCCGACGACGACGGGTTCGATTCACGCGAGGTCCGGAGCAGCCAGATCCAGGCCTGTCGCGAGGAGGTCGTGCGCCGCTTCGATGTGCGCCCCTCGCAGATTGGGACCAGCGCGGGCCAGCTGGACGACCGGCAAATGGCCTACATCGAGTGGAACATCGAGGACGGGCGCTCCGGCACCTGCCTGGTGGACCGCGACGATACCGTGGTGCAGTTCAGGACCCGCTAGGCATCACCGCCGGAAGAATCCGGCTGCTGATAAGGTTCGCGATCGCGGCCATCTGCTGCCCGGCCCCCGTGCCGAGGCTTTGCGAGGTGGCCGTGGTCACGACCACCAACTCCAGCGACGGCACGATGTAGCTGTATTGCCCGCCGTGCCCCCACGCGAGCACGACGTGCCCGGCCGCGCGTCCCCGCCACCAGCCGCAGCGGCACGACTCGCCGCACGTCGGGCCGATCGGTTAATCTCCGTAGTACTGCGCCGTCGAACGTTCGGGTCCCTCAAACGGCAATCAGGAGAAGCTGCATGTCCCATCCGCTTCCGGTTTTGCTCGGCCTCAGCCTGGTCGCGGCCTCGTTTGCCTGCGGTAAGCTCAAAGTCGTCTCCGTGCCGGAGCCCGGCGACGAGGCCACTCGCGAGGCGGAGCCCCGGACCGCCCGACCGGTCGCCGAGTCGGGGGCTACGTGGGCGAGCCAGCTCGCATTCGAGAGTTGCCGGAGCGAGGTCGCGCGGCGCTGGCGAGTGTCCGAAACCAGGGTCCGCACCTCGACCCGCGCCCACGACGCTCGCGAGGGCGTGGATATGGTGAACTGGGAAGTTCAGGGCGGCGCAGCCGGCTACTGCCGAGTCGATGCTCGCGGGACGGTGCTCAACCTGGAGACCGAGCGGTCCCCGACTCGACCTCCTCCCGTGGCCACACAACCTCCAGCGCCGGCGCCATCCCCCGCAGCACCTGCCGATACCGGAAACGACAGCGACCCGAGCGACGACGATGCGGAACCGCCCCAGGTGAAGCGGCAGCAGCTCGAGGCCTGCCGCAGCACGGTGGTCCGTGAGATCGGGGCGAAGCCGGACGACGTGGGACTGAGTGCCGGCACACCAGATGAGCGCGGCGCCGTGCTGATCGACTGGAGTCTTGGTACCGGCCGTGAAGGCACCTGCCTGGTGGACGCGAGCTGGACCGTCGTTCAGTTCCGCCGCTGACTCAGAACGTCGCGCCGATCGAGAAGTGGAGATGCCAGCGTCGGCCTTTTTCGGCCGGCGCGGAGGAAATGGGTTGGCCGCCCCGGAGCGCATCCAGCACAGCCTGGGGGCTGCGCTGGTCCAGCGACGACGGATTGAGCTTGTACCCCAGGGCCAGCTGGACCGCTCCGACGATGGTCTCGTAGCCCGCGCCCACACCCACTGACGAGTAGAAGTCGTCCTGGTCGATCTCCCCCGCGTCCAGCGCAAAGCGGGAATCCGGCGTCCACACCCGGCCGCCATCGAGGAAGACGAAGCTCTGCCATTTGTTGCTCATCAGGGGCATCGGCAGCTGCAGCTCGACGGAGCCTGCAACACGGGCCAGACCGCCGATCGGCGTGTAGCGCTGCGAGATCGTATCGGTCTCGGTCTGCCCGGCGTCGTTCTCCTGCGTGATGACGCGAATCTCCGGCAGCTTCGGCCCCAGGATCTGGCTTCCCCACCCGCGCACGTCCCGAGTTCCGCCCGCCGTAAACGTCACGTCGCGGAGCCGGAGCATCGCGATGAACGGAGATTCGCCGGAAGCGTCGCGGATGCTGCGCCCGAAGGGGAAGATGCGCCCGCCACTGCCCCGGAATGTGAAGCCGATGCGGTCGTTGAGGGGGAGGTAGAGCGTCCCGTTGATATCGGCGAGCAGGAATTCGCTGGTGTTGAAGCCGCCTGGCGTCGTCACCTCGACCCGTGGCCGGATCACGTATCCTTTGCGCGGATTCGCCAGCCGGTCCAGACGGCCCCAGCTGCCCTGAAGCGTCAGCGTGCTGCGGTTCCGGGTCGTGTCGAGGCCTCCCGCGCCGGCGGGCGTCGCGAGGCCCAGGAGCGGCAGATACTGTGTCGGGTCCAGATTGTCGCCGAAGCCGTAGTCGAGAACGCGACGGTGGGAGATGGTGTAGCCCAGCGAGATGGAGCGGAGCGGTCCTGACGCGTAGGCGATGGTGGCCTCGAACCCCAGCGCTTGAGAGCGATCGCGCAGATCATTCCGGTATTCGACGAACGGCCCACCGGCGATCGACAGGTGCCGGTCCGCCACGAACGGCTGGAAGATCGTCACCGACGCGCGATAGAGCTGTTCGGGGGGGTCGGTGAGCGCCAGGACCCCGGTCTGCGCCGCGACGCCAAGGGTGAGCGTACGGAGACCGCCGAGAAAGCTGCGATGGGTCCACTGCGCCTCCCCTGACATCCCTCCGCCCGATGCGATACCCGCTTCGCCGCGGATCAGCCGCGACGGATTCTCGGCCACGTCGAGCCGAATTGCCACGGTCGAGTCGCGCGCGCTGTCCTCGGGCACCTCGATCGTCGCATGCCGCACGATGTCGAGTTGCACCAGCTGCTGGCGTCCCGTTTCGAGCGCCGACGCGTCGTACCAGTCGCCAGGACCCACCGGCAGCGGCCGCACGAGGTGCCGCGCGGCCACCGTGTGGTTGCCCTCGACTATGATCTCGCGGATGCGCGCCCGCGCCCCCGGCCGGACGTGCACGGTGACGTCCGCGCGGTTGGCTGCGGTATCGATCGTCGCGACCGGTTGCGCTTCGGCGAACGGGTATCCGACGTGCCGGAACCAGCGCGCCGTGCTGTCGGCCAGGGCCCGCTGTTGGATCTCTCCGTAGCGCTCGGCATGCTTTCGGTTGTGGTCGACGAACGAGGACCAAGCCTGCTCCAGTCCCTCCGGCACAACCACCGCGCCGGTATCACCCACAAATTCAAGCGACGCGATCGCGAGGGGCGGCCCCTCCCGAATCACGTACGTGATCCGCACTTCGTCGGACTTGGCGTTGTAGCGAACGTCGTAGCGGATGTCGGCCTCGGGAAAGCCCGACCGCCGGTAGTGGTTGCGAAGACGGACGACATCGCGTTGCAGCTCGAGCGGATCAAACGGATGCACTCCGACCGGCGGTACCAGGGGAATGAAGTCGAGAAATTCGCGGAGGCCGGCCAGGCTGCCGCGCCCCGTGAGTCCGATGCGGCGCCGCAGCTCTTCTTCGGTGAGCGTAGGACCGTCCTCGAAGCGGAAGGCGATCGAGGCGACCACGGTCTCCGGCCCCACACCGCTCAGCGCGTCCTGCGCGCGCGCGGTGCGCGCCACGCCGAGCAGCGCGAGCATCGCCAACCCGACCGCGCCCGCCCTAGTATGCATAGCGGCCTCGGAAGGTGAGGCCGGGCCGGTTGGTGCCGCCCCTGAGGCCGGCACGGAGCCACCGCCGGGCGCTGTATTCCAGCTCGAACCCAGGACCGAGATTGCGACCGGCCGGGGTGCTGGTCTCGCCGAGCGCGAGCGGAAGCTGGAAGTTGAGGAAGAGCTTGGACGCGATGTAGCGGCCGGCGGTGAGCGTGAGGCCCTGGGCGCCGTCCTGTCGAATCTGGAACACGTCGAAGCCGAGACCCTGCCCCGCGCGAGTGGACACAGCTTCCGCGAGCGCGCCGAACGCGACCTGCTCACCGAGGTTGGCACCGCCCGCGTCGCGGCTCGCCAGCGGGTTGTCGGAGGCCGGGCGACCGGTCACGATGTAGGAGACAATGTCTTCCTGAC
>DASSUE010000050.1:0-4947 GCA_035707305.1 Gemmatimonadales bacterium | reverse complement strand
TCGCTCTTGAGCAGCGTCAGATGCCGCCGGCGACGGACCGCGGCTCGCGCCTCGTCGCGGGCCAGATTGGCGGCCACGGCGAACACCCAGGCACGCGGTTTCTCCGGCTGGTGCGTCAGCGCCCGCACGAACACTTCCTGCGCCAGGTCTTCGGCGCGCTCCACGTCCCATACCTTGCGGTACAGGAACCGGACCACGGCAGTGTACGTCGACGCGTACAGCGTTTCGAAGTCGTCGCTCAACCGGTGGATCTCCCGGCCCCGGGGCCGGCAGGATCACCCCCGTCGCGGCCGCGCCGGGGTGTCGTCCAAGTGACGCTTACGGATGGCAGGGCTTGCACATCCGCGACTTCAACCGCCTCTAACTTAACTCCGCCCCCGCGATCGCGGGCCGAACACGCAGCCGGGGTGGAGGCCCTTGTTCTTCGGGGGCCAATCGCTGCACAGATCCGGCTTGGCCGGCCGGCCGTCGGGACGGTGCCGCCCGTGCAACGAGCAGGCGGTGCCGCCTTCCGCAAGGTACCCGCAGGCCGATATCATCTCCGCCTCGATCGAGAAGTTACCGGGGCGGCTCACCTTACAGAGATACGGTGCACGCCGGGATCGCACCAGCGCCTCGAGCCGACGTTCCCGCTTGGTACACATGATCTCGATCTGCAGGTCGCGGCAGCAAGCGGCGCCACGGCGGTTGTCGGCGGTCCGACATGGCGCGGTCGCGCAGGGGTTCTCAGACTCGAGCACCGGGAGGCTGCCGCGCGACGGTGCCGCCACCACCGGCGGACGCGGTGGCGTCAGCACCTGCATGATGGGCCGCATGTTATCCACCACCCGGAACCGGTTGGGTGCGAGGCGCCTAGGCTGCGCCCGCCGGGGAGAGGTCCGGGTGCGTGAACCCTCGAAGCCGTGCGCGTTGCACGAGGTGGTGCCCTCCTCGGCTGCGACCAGGTGGCGGCAGGGAACGTGAAGCACCGCATCGACGTAAAGATCACCTTCGCCGTCCCACCACCGCTTGAAGGTGATGTGTTCGGTATGGCCGTAGAGCCAGGTCGCTTCGTGATCCAGGGAAGTCGCCCCCTCGTCGAGCGACCCGATTCGAAGGGTCACCGATAGCTGGCGGCAATGCGTTCCCATCGAACGACAGGGTGGGATCGCGTGACGCGCGACCTTGCTTGGCGCAGGGCGCAATGCCAGATTCACCGCTGCTCAGCCGGGCTTGTGAAACGGTTCACAAGCGACCGGGCGTTCACGACCTGGGAGGAATGGGAATAGATGCGCATCACGTCCTTGGCGGCGGGTCTGGCCATCGTGCTGGCGGCCTGCGGCGGTGAGAAGAAGGCTGACGAACAACCGGCGACCCCGCCTGCCGATCAGACCGCCGCGCCGGCCCCTGGCGGCGAGCCCGCGGCGCCTGCCCCGGGCGGCGGGACTACGCACAACGTCGACATGGTGCTCGACGGCAGTGCCTACAAGTATGTGCCGGACAAGCTCACCATCAAGGCCGGCGACGTGGTTCGCTTCCACTCGAAGAGCGGCGGCGCCCACAACGTGCAATTCTACCCTGACAGCATTCCGGCGAACGTGCCTGGTCCCATCAAGGCTTTGGCCATCGCCCCGCCGGAGAAGGGCGGCAGCATCGCCAGCGAGTCCATGAAGACCGAGGGCGAAACCTTCGATCTCTCGTTTGCCGGCGCGCCGACCGGCGACTACAAGATGTTCTGCGCCCCGCACCATGCGCTGGGCATGAAGGGACAGATCACGGTTCAGTGACGAGAGACGAGTGACGAGAGACGAGTGACGAGAGACAAGTGATAAAGTGATAAGTGACGAGAGGGCTTCGGACGGTTCCGGAGCCCTTTTCTTGTGCCGCCCGGGCTTGTCACTCGTCCCTTGTTACTCGCCACTCGACTAATTGTACTCGTACTCGTCACCCGTCACTCGTCACTCATTTTCGCCACTCCCACCGCTATCACCGCCCCCGTCACGATCCCGGCCAGCGCGTCCACCGCGTAGTGCATCTGGCAATAGACGACGCCCACCGTCAGCAGAATCGTGGCCACCGCCAGCGCCGCCCCAAGCCGGCGCGAGGCGTGCCACGCGGAGATGGTCGCTGCCACGCTGGCGGCCACGTGTGACGAGGGGAATGCCGCCCCGTACGAGCTCCCGCCGGCGAGCGTCGCATACACCAGCCGAGCCATCGGATTGTCGAGGAACGCGCCACTGGGGCGCGCGAACTGGTAGTACGGCCCCGCGACCGGAAACAGGATGAACCAAACGTAGCAGAAGACGAACGTCGCCATGAGTGACAGGACCAGTCGGCGGAGCGCCACCATCTGGCCGCGCACGAACAACGTCACCGCAGGAACGACCAGGATGCCGTAGTAGGTGAAGTAGGCACTATGAAGCAGGGTGGACCAGAAGCGGCTTGGCGCTACTCGCCACCAGTCGCGACTCGGCTGGCCGCCGAAGAGAGCCGCTTCCCACCGTTGCACCGCCGCGTCGTGGACCCGAACGGCGCCGCTTCCGCTCAGGAGATCGAGTCCACCGTAGAGCGACAGAAGCAGTACGATCGGATAGAGCTCTCTGAGCCCGCGGCCGAAGCGTCCCAGGCCGTGCTCCCGCGTGAGCAGCAGAACCAGGACCGCCGTGAGCCCGTTCGAGAGCAAGAGCCACCCGGCCGCGGTGGCTTCGGGCCGTGCCAGCGCGACCACCGAGACGAACGCCAGGTATCCGAGCAGCAGCCAATCTACAATGCGGAATCGCGAAGTCCGCGTGCGGCCGGCTGTTACGGCCTCGCGCGCTTCGCTCGCTATAGCCACCCCGACCTCCGATACCACTCCCACGTGTCGGCCAGCCCGGAAGCCAGGTCGTACCTGGCCTGCCATCCGCTGTCCCGCGTCAGCGGTCCGGCATCGCCGGTCCAGGCCGCTTGAAAGAACTCGTTCGCCTTGTCGGCATTGAGGAGCGTGGCACGGCCGGCGATCCGCGCGGCGGCACCGGTGCCTGCCAGCGCGAGCCGGCCGATGGCGAGAGGAATCCTGATCATCGTCACCCGCTTGCCGGCTGCGCGCGCGACCGCGCGAACGAACCCGCCGCTGGTGACGATCTCCGGGTGGCACGCGTAGTAGGTCCCGCCGATCGTGGCCGGCGCGCCCGCAGTGGCGATCAAGGCCCGGGCCAGGTCCGCGGCGTGGACGGCCGACAGTTCCTGGGTGCCATCGCCGAACACCGGCGCTAGGCCGACGCGCGCCAGCTGGAACACCTTGAGCACCTCGCGGTCGCGGGGCCCGTAGACGACGGGGGGACGCACGATGCTCCACCGTAACCGGCATTCGCGGATTACCCGCTCGCCTTCCAGCTTGCTTCGTCCGTAGGCGGTGACCGGCGCGGCCGGCTCGGTGCCGGTGAGCGGGCGTCCGCGCACGGCGGGACCCGCGGCGGCCATCGAAGACACGTAGATCAGCCGGTCGACCCGGGCGAGCTCCGCGGCGCGTGCGACGGCTCGCGTGCCGTCGCGGTTCGCCAGCAGATACTCCGCCTCGCTGCGGGCCGCGATCAGCCCGGCGACGTGGAAGATCACGTCCCGGCCTCGGACCGCGCGCGCCACGGATTCGGGGTCGCCGAGGTTACCGGGCACGTGCTCGACGTCGAGTCCGGCGAGGTTGGCGGCCCGGACTGGGTTGCGGACCAGTGCCGCCACGTGATGTCCGTCCTGTCTCAGCGCCTCCACCAGGTGACTGCCCACGAACCCGGTGGCGCCCGTCACCAGCGCTCTCACAGGGGCCGATCGTACAGCCGGTAGGTCTTGTAGGGGGCCCAGCCGAGCTTCACCATGCCCGTGATGATGGCGGTGTTGTCCTCGAGGAGCCAGCCGGCCTCGCCCCAGTGAATGTTCTGCGCGTTGCCGGCGGACCAGATCTGGTTGTAGAGCGCCGCATCCACGCCCTTGCCCCGGTACTCGGGGAGAGTGCCGAGCAAGAGCACCCGGACCCGGCCGATGCGCTTGGTCTTGAGCATCCAGAGTGTGCGCACCAGTCCGGGAAGAAACGCGCCCGACCGGTTGTGCCGAAGCGGCACGTTGAAGTCGGGCAACGCGACGGCGAACCCCACGACCTGGCCATCCTTCTCCGCGAAGGGGACCAGGCCCGGGACGACCACCGGCTTGAACTGCTCGGCGAGATGGTCGATCTCGCGGTCGGTCATGGGCACGAAACCCCAGTTCTTCTCCCACCCCCGGTTGTACAGCTGCTTGATCCGGCCCACCTCGTTGTCGAAATCGCGCATATCGAGCTGGCGCACCGTGATCCCGTAGCGCTGCTTGACCAGCTCGGTCGCGCGGCTGAGCCGCGCCCGGGCGACCTCGGGATCCGTTCCCTGAAAGCAGATCAGATCCTTCGCCTTCACCAATCCTGCCTGCTCCAGGAGTGCCGGGTAGTAGCGTGGGTTGTGCGGCATCATGACGGTGGGCGGAAACTCGAATCCCTTGACCAGCACGCCGCATTCGTCGTTCACCGAGAACGACGCCGGCCCTCGCATGGTGTCCAGCCCGCGCCGGCGCAGCCAGTCGGCGGCCGCATCCAGCAGCGCTTCGGCGACGCCCTGATCGTCGGCGGATTCGAAGAACCCGAAGAAGCCGACCCGGTCGTCGTGGGTTTCGTTGTGAAGCCGATTGTGGATCGCCGCGATGCGACCCACCACCGTGCCGTTCCGCTCGGCCAGGACGTATTCGGCCTCGGCGTGCTCGAAGAAGGGATTCTTGGCCCGATCGAGAAGCGCGGCGACATCCCGACGCAACGGCGGGACCCAGTTGGGGTCCCGCGCGTGGAGTCGGTAGGGCAGATCGATGAACCGCTTGACGTCTTGCCTGGCGCGCGCCGGCCGGACGCGCACGGGTGCGGTCAGATGACCTCCAGCTCCCGGCCGATGCGGGCGAAGACGTCCAGCGCGTAGT